>CAZZPQ010000011.1:0-42579 GCA_964655595.1 uncultured bacterium | reverse complement strand
AGATTCTCGGGGCACATTGTTCTAAACTCGGATAATTCTTGAATTTGAAACGCCCCACCTCATTCTCGGCCTGATAAATAGACTTGAAAAGCAGTTTCTCGGTTCCTGCTCGCTCTGCTAGGGATAAATCACTGGGTTTATCTCAACGATTTATCCGCAACTGGTATCAGCAGTCAAAATATAATTCCAGCTTGTGCTAGGCCTCACTAACGTTACCATAATGGTCGGGACTCGAGCCCTCAATAGAGGTGATGCGCGTCTGGCTCGTAAGGCATTTGTTTGATACTCATAGCGTTTCCACGAAGCATCCTTGAGGATGCTTCGTGCGACCTGGGGGAGTTGAAATCTAGACGCTAAGACGACTCAAGGTTTTGTCGTGGAACTGCTTTCACTAGCTGAGACACTCAGGGGTTACTTCGGATGATCTGGAAGTGTCGAAAGTGGAGCGCTAAAACGACGATTGAAATCTTCATGCTTGTCGTAACACCAGCAGCCAGTCTTCGCCCATGGGTACGCTAAGGGTTGTTGCTGAAGTTGGACCGTTACCAGTTGCTGCCTGTTGCTCTCCGCTGCGAGGATCGAACCAGCTCATCTGCAAAGGCTGTGACAGTGCTGAGAGATTTATGGTTATTTCAGTATTTCCGGGTACATAGACCAGCGCAATGTCCCCGTTATCACTGCGCGCAGCCACAACATAGTACTCAGAATCGTTCTGGCCTGGCTGACTAATAAGCATGTCTTGTGCAGGGCGAAGTCGCCACCACTCGAGCTCGGTAAAGAGGGCGTGCAGGTGGGGTAACTGCGTGGCAGCAGGCATCTTAAGTGCCTCACGCCAAGGCAGAGGTGTGCCGCTTCTTGGGTGAGCCGTTGGGTGACTGCTGCCATCGTCCCAGCCCCAGACACCATGGCCTCCATAGGTAATGCCAGCAGTAGGGCTAATCAGCAGGCTCCAGTAAAGGCGTTTGCGCACCGCATATGCGCTAAAGGGTGTTCGACTCTGATAAGCCAGGTGGTTTTCATAAGCTGGTTCAACGTTAATAACCGGGTGAGTGGGCGGGCCATCCCACTGCCGTGCTGGCGGGCCTTCCAGCAGCCACATGTCATAGACATGACCATCTCCATGACCGCTCTGGTAACCGATATAATCAAGCCAGGGCTCATCCTTATAGTGACCAATCCACAATTGACCCATCGGGTGAAGACTCACTGGCGCGTGGCTGATACCGCTAAACACGGTTTGTCCGATGCGCCGCCAGCGTTCGCCAAAGTCATCCTTGTAAGGGCCGTCCCCGGGTAAAAACCAGGCAACTGGATCTGCGTCCCAGCGGGCCAGCATATACCGGGCCAGTAGCGCTGCCTGATCCTCAGGGAGTACTGCGCCCGGGTTATCCCGGATGACTTCTGGATTCCAGTTGGCTGACCAGAGCATGACCGGAACCGATAATAGCCCAACGGCAATCATTGCATCGTGCTTTTGCTCGAGCTGCCTGAAAAAATCCAGATTAAGCCGGATGCACTCGTGCCCTTCATAGGCTTTGGTTCCACTTCGGTCTCCCTCGGGTGCGGCGAGCCAGTGTGTTCCTACCCACTGTACAGCGGTGAAGCGCTGCTCTTTTCGTACGCTCAGGTAGTGTTGCCAGTCATTGTCCTCTGCCAGCAGCGGCCCATTCCAGCAGGTATCTGCCAGCCAAAAAAAAGGCGTACCGTCTTCATGGACAAAGTAGTGACGATTATCTGAGAGTTTTAGCCGACCGTGCTGCTGAAAGCGCGTTGTGCCTGTTGCAGATGTGACCTCAAACTTGCCCTGGGTCTGCAGGCCGGAATTATTCTGGTCTGAGCACGCCGTTTCATAGTGCCACTTGCCCAGTTCATTCGGCGCAAAGCGGACGCGCCAGGTGGTGCCGCCGTCCCAAAAGCCATAAACCTTATGCTTTTTGCCAGATGGTGCGCTAAAGGTTGCTGTAAGTTGTGCGTCCTGCAAGGGATTGTCATAGTCTCTTGAACTGTCAAGCATCCACTCAGCGCGTTGCCATAGTGTTTTCATGCGGGCTCCTTCTCTCTAAATCGCAGTGCCATATAAGGTTTGGACGGAAGCTCGAGTGTCACGATATCACCAACATCTTCGGCGAGGTTTGTGATGGTCATCTCCCAGGTATCCAGCAGATCTACAGCAAAGCTTCGTTCTTTGGGGAGTTTGAGACGGATAGCAGCAGGTTGATAGATGCTCATGTAAAGCAGGTAGGGGATAGTGTTAGAACCCACGCAAGGGTAGTTATAATCGGCCATTCCGTCAATGGGTTCAAGTCCACCCTGGGGCGCGTCAGCCAGTATTTTTTTAAGAAATGCAATTCGAGGCGGGCTGCCACCAATCAGCTTACCACCCTTGGACCACCATAGAATTTCGTCATTGTTGAGATAGGTTTCACCATGACCTACATAAGCGCCATTCGTCGTTCCCAACCAGAAGCGGTGGGTCATTTCCCGAGCGGATATGTTCCCCCAGGCATTGGGTACATTGCCCTCGTAGCGGCATTCATCAAAGATAATGGGTTTGCGGTAACTATCGCGCCAGACTCGAGTCTTTTCAAAGTGTGAACTCTGAACGCTGGCATGTGTGACCCAAGGCTTACAGTGGTCGTAGAACAAACCCCCAATGCCATCCCAATTATGAATCGAGCGCAGGTGCTGATAGGGGTCATGTTCCAGAATAATGCGAAAAAACCTGTCCCAATCTCCGGTAGACTTTTCCTTCATAATGTCGTATTCATTGGCAAGAGACCACCAGATATTGCGGTAGGCTGCAAGCCGCGCCAGAATATAATGCAAGTAACGCTCATCAACCTCTGCTGGCATGTTGGAAAAGCCCCAACGATCATAAGGATGCCAGAGAATAAGGTCAGCCTCAATCCCCAGAGCACGCAAATCAGCAATGCGCTTTTCTAAATGCTGAAAGTAGGCAGGATTAAAGCGGCTAAAGTCCCAGGCGTCCACACTGCCTTCAAAGGGGTACTGCTCGGGTTCGTTTTTATTCCACAGATAATCTTTGGGAAAGACACACATGCGAATTTTGTTAAAGGCAGAGGTTTGTAGCGTCTCTAAGGTTTGCTGCTCCAAGGCCTCGCCTTGCCAAGTCCAGGCATAACAGGTTGTGCCAAGCTGATAGTAGCTGCTGCCATCTGCGTAGGCAAAGTGGTAGGTATTATGGACCCTCACGGGGCCATGATTGCCTGCGTTGGCAGGTAGACATTCAAAACTTCCGCTGCGCCCTGCCAGTGACTCAGAATTGCTTTGGGTCTGATAATGCCATATGCCTGGTGTATCGGGCATAAAGCGGGTGCGGTAAATACCAGTCCCGTCATAGAAGCCTGACACCTGGATGCTGCGGTTCTGGAACCTAAAGGTGGCAGATAAGTCTATATCGACAAAGGGATTACCGTCGACTGGACCTGGTAATTCAAGCTCAAAGATGCCCCACTGTTCTACGTTAGTCATGCATTAACTCTTAAAGCGCAGCGCGATATGCGGTTTACCGGGCAACTTGAGGTAATGTGTCTTGACATCGTCCGGGCGGTCGTCATAGAGGAAGGTCTCACTACCCGTCACCGTTTGCAGTTGGGTTGGGGTAATAGTCATCTCCCAGCTATCTATAATATCAACCTGATAATCGTCATGCCTGAGCGTCATAGCCAGGATTTTGTGCTGGTAGTCGCCCAGATAGATCAGGTGATAGTCACCGCACACACCACCTGCAAATTTCTGGTTGAAGTAGCGTCCCATCCGGCCCTGAAAAAGGGTCTCCGTAGAACCACGCTGCGGGCTTAAGCCCCCTGGTGCGTCCTCGATAATCTGCCGCAAAAAGCCGATGCGCTTCCAGCTTTCACCGTGCAGCACCCCCCCTTTACCCCACCAGAGAATGTCATCATCGCGTATATATGTTTCACCGTGCCCGGCGTAGCCGCCATTGGCCACCATAATCCAGAAGCGGTGCACCTCTTCCTCAGCACTGATAGCGCCCCAGGGATAGGGGACGTTGCCTTCGTACTCGAGTTCATCATTCACAATCGGCTTCTGGTACTGCTCGCGCCACTCAATCACATTGCGTATGGCAGCGTTCTGGATGCACACATGCGTGACCTCGGGTTTGGTGTGGTCGTAGTTCATGGTCACGTCGCCGTTGTGAATTGAGCGCAGGTGATTGTAGGGGTCTTCGGTATGTAGAATTGTAAAAAAGTTATCCCAGCGCTCGATGGGTTTGTACTCCAACATAAAGTCATACTCGTTGGCGAGCGACCACCAGACGTTGCGAAAACTGCCCAGCCGAGCCATTACATAACGCAGATAGCGGTAGTCGGTTTCCTCATCCATGGTGGCGTAACCCCAGCGGTCATAGGGATGCCAGAGGATAATGTCAGCCTCAATGCCAAGATTCTGCAACTGTGCGATGCGCAGTTCAAAGTGGTGAAAGAATTCTGGATTAAAGCGGCTGAAATCACTTTCGCCAGCGTCGTTGCGCTCGAAGGGATAGTAAACAGGTTCATTATGATTAAAGGGATAGTGTTTTGGGAAAACACACATGCGAATTTTGTTAAAGGCAGCTTGCTGTAGAGTGGCGAGGGTCTGCTCCTCGAGCACGTCCCCCTGGTGCGTCCAGGCGTAGCAGGTCGTGCCAAAGGGGTAATAGGGCGTACCGTCAGCATAGGCAAAATGAAAGGTTGCACGGACCTGCACCGGGCCGTGGTTGTTGTTTGAAGGTGGCGTGCAGACAAAATTGCCTGACTGACTGTTCAGTTCAACTACATTACTTTCGGTGATATAGCTCCACTCGCCCTGCTTTGTCGGCATACAGCGAATGCGGTAAGTACCATCACCATCATAAAACCCCTGAGGTTTAAGTACCTCATCACCGCAGCGAAACTTTGCACTAAGCTCGACCTCGAGAAACGGATTGCCTTGTGAAGGGCCTTCGAAGCTGACTTCAAACTGTCCCCACTGCTCTATCTCTGTCATCGGTGTTCCTTGCTTAGCTGTAACACTCTTGTCCTCCTTGGTTTTATACTTGGAAGCTTGTAGTCTGTCTTTAGTTAGGCAGAAGGGTGGTCGGCAATTTGCCGACCACCCAGCGGTTTACCAAACAATCCTATGATCCTCTAAGAACTCATCAAGGTCCAGTCGGTAAAGGTTAAAAACGTCCTTTGCGTGTACGAGGAATCGGTCAACAGCTTGCTGTGGAGTTGCGCGTTGCAGGAAAACGCTTTCGGCAATTGCTGGTTCTTGTGAACGGACATCGAGCCTCCCGGGAAAGACGTGGAAATTACGAAGCCTGGCAGTTTGTAAATCTTCAATCACTCGCCCAAAACCCAAGTAGGGATCTTCACTGAAAAAGGGATCACTCAGTGCAGCCGTAGTAGAAGGAATTCTTCCGGGTGAGACTTTGACAAAGTCCAGTGCTTTTTCTTCAAAGAACCACTTGGTGAATAGGTACGCTTCGCGTGGGTTAGGGTTTTGTGCCATGACAAAGAAGCCATCAATTCCAGGGCTGATGGTGCGTAAGCCGTCGGAACTAGGTCCAAGGGGCGTAAGTACTACAGAAATGTCCAGGTCGGGGTTTTGATCCAGGATACCAGCGATTTCACAGATGCCAGAAAAGCCACGCATGGCTGCTTCGCCACGGACAAAGGCTTCACTACCAACTTGGAGTGATTCAACACCAGCCCAGGTAACGCCGCTGGGGATAGGCAAAACACCATCTTCAAGATGTAAGCTACTCCACCACTCGAGCCCTTCAACAAGACGCTCGGGGTGGGTGATGTAAGTACTCAAATCTTCGCTTGACCAGTCGCTGCCATTACTGAGATTAACTTCTTGTAGCATCCAGTCAACTGAAGCGTTCACTAAACCATATTGAATAATTTCATCACCGTTTCTTATAGTCAACAGGTTGGCGAGCCTGGTTACATCTTCCCAAGTACGAGGAGCATCATCGTCAGTCAAGCCCGCCTCCTGGAAAATTGTACGGTTGTACATAAGACCCCCAGGGCAACCGGAGACCGGAATCGCCATAACCACGCCGCCATACTGTGCTGCCATCCGTGAAGCTGGGAAAAGTTGGTCGGCGCTGATGCCAATATCAGGGTCAGTCACAAAATCATTTAGGGGATAAACTGCCTCAATGCCAAAAAACCAAGGCATATTCTGGTTGTACCACATGATGTCCGGTCCTTGTCTGCCTGCAATTGCAGTAGCGATGCTCTCGCGGCTGGCAGGTGTTTCAACCAGAGTTATACTTATGGCAGATTGAGACTGGTTGTACTCGTCAATGGCGTTTTGCAAGAACTCAGCCTGGACCGCAATGCCAGAAAACCACAAGTTCATATTGACTTGGGCGAAGGTCAGTGTGGACAAAGTCAGACTGACAACAATAAAACTTAGCCGTTGTAACTGTTTCATGTGTATTCCTCCTGAAAAATTAGTGAATTGGTTTCGAGATATCCTGGCTGGCTGGTTTAGATCATTGGAGACTCCTCTCTTGTTTTTGGAGTGGTGAAATCATCGTGAAGGCTAGCCCTTCACACCAGACATAATGATGCCCTGCATGAAGTGCCTTTGGAAAATGATATAGACAAAAATGGGGGGCAGAGCGATAAAAACCGAAGCTGCCATGAGTGGACCGATGGGGATGCCTGCCTGGGTGGCACTAAAGAAAGCTAGGCCAAGCTGAACAGTATGCAATGACCTGTCATTTAGATAAATCAGTGGGTAGAGAAATGCATTCCAATGCCCTAAAAAAGTAAATATAAAAAGGGTGGCAGTGGCAGGCCAGGCCAGTGGCATAGCGATTGACCAGTAAAACCTCCAGACACTGGCACCATCAACCAGAGCTGCGTCGTAGAGCTCCTGGGGCAGTGATTGAAAAAACTGACGATACAGGAAAATGGTAAACCCGTGAACCAGCGCCAATAAGATAAGAGGGATGAAGCTATTTGTCAAACCCCAGCTAACCATCATGAGAAAGCGTGGAATAAGGTCAACCTGTTCTGGGACAATCATAGTAGCAAGCACCAACAGGAAAATCACCTGCTTAAAAGGAACTTTGAGCCAGGCAAAGGCAAATGCTGCTACCGAGCTAACAAAAAGATGCAAAACAGTAATGGTGGTGGCCAGGAACATGGTATTAAAGAACATTCTAGTCCAGTTTTGGGCTGTCCAGGCAGTGACGAAGTTTTGTACGGTCCAGTTTTCTGGCAGCAATCTGGGTGGCCAGGTGCGTATTTCTTCAAGTGGTTTAAAGGCGGTGAAGAACATCCACAATACTGGTCCTAAAAAGATGACCGAAACCAAAATGCAGGTGAACAGCCAAAGTATAAAAAACAAAAACCTGCGTTGCTTTTTGCTCAAACCACGAGTGCTTGAAACGGTTACTGCCATTTTCTTGGGTCCTCCTTGGGTACCTGCTTGCGCATCATCGCCGCTCCGGAGTGAAGCGGTATTGCAAGATGGTAAAGACCAGCACTATAATAAAGAAAATAATAGAAAGCGCCGAAGCACGGCCCCAGAGGTTAAACTCAAAAGCAGCCTCGTAGATTTGGTATCCAGGCATGGTGGTTGAACCCAGAGGTCCACCACCTGTCATTAGATAGACGGGTTCAAAAAGCGTGAGTGAAGCGATGGTTTGGGTAATCAGTACAAAAAACGTGGTGGGCATCAATAGAGGTAAGGTAATGCTCCAGAACTTGTTCCAGGCGTTTGCCCCATCAATTTCGGCAGCTTCGTAATACTCGATAGGGATAGTTCCGAGCGCTGCCATATAGATAATCATGGTGAAGGGAATTGAACCCCATAACCCCAACAATATGAGTGACATCAGTGCAGTGTCAGGATGTCCCGTCCAGAGCAGTGGTGCAAAACCCAGCTGTTGTAAAAAATAGTTAAGTACACCATATTGCGGATTATACAGCCAGATGAATATCTGAATCTGGGCCACTGAGGAAACCACCACCGGAACGTACCAGGCTACCCGAAAAAACAAGCGGCCGGGAAAGTTTTGTACCAGTAGTAAAGCTAGGGCAATAGAAAGGGCTGCGCCAATCGGTACACGAAAAAAAGAGTAGACAAATACATTGAACATCCCTTGCCAAAAGTAGTTATCCTGTAATAAAAACCTGTAGTGATAAAAACCGAGATACCGATCAAAAGGGTCAAGCAGACGACCCCTATGCAGACTAAGAACAAAGGAATAGGCAACAGGATAGTACTTGAATACTGCAAAATGGAGAAGTGCGGGAAGTAGAAACAGCATGGCTATTAAGGCAGCTGACCACTGGTAACGCAAGCGATGCCAGAATGTTTTTGGAGACCTTGAGGTATCGGCGTGCTGTGGTGTGCTAATCAAAATCATGCTCCCATACATGAGGCTCTGTCAATCCAGAATGAAGACCTAGTTGATTTATCGCTAGTCGATTGTATACAATCATCTAAAGTTTGTAAAGACCTTTGTTGGTGTGAGCATGAGCAAAGGTCATCATGAGAGTGATGGGATGGTTGAATAATGCAAAAGACCAAAGCGTTTCAGTGGCAAGAATATGAGCTTGAGCTAGTCGCCGAAAATAAATATGCACAGCCTTATGCGGAAGTGGAGCTGTGGTTTGAGTTTGGTCATGAAAGTGGACTTGTGTTACACCGTCCTGCCTTTTGGAATGGAGAGAACATCTGGAAGGTTCGCTTTGCGCCGACGCTCGAGGGCATTTGGACCTATCGGAGTTTTGCCACAGTTGATGATGGTGGTTTGTCTGGACACGTAGGCAGCTTTGAAGTCATGGCTGACTCAGATACAACACACCGGTTTTACCGCCAGGGATTCTGGCGGATGTCATCTGGGGGGCGTAACCTGGTTCATGCTGATGGTACGCCTGCGCTGCTGGTTGCTGATACCGCCTGGGCTCTCCCTTGGCGCGCAACGCTAGAACAATGCGAAAGTTACGCTAAGGACCGTCAGAAAAAAGGTTTTAACGCTGTCTTGCTCATGTCGGTACAGCCTGATATGCATGCCACCGGGCCACGTAGCCGTACAGAGGATTACGGATTTGAAGTAGGCTTTGAAGATTTGCCCACCGGGCATATTAATGACATTAACATTGCCTATTTCCAATATTTTGATAGTCTGATTGATACACTAATTGCTCATGAAATCGTTCCTGTCTATCAGCCGCTCTTTCATGGTTACGGCTGGAAAGGGCTCGGTGTTGCTGGTCCCGTCGTCCCGCCTGAAGAGTATGCACGGTATTGCCGCTATCTGGTAGCCCGTTACGGAGCGCGCCCTGCCATCTACCTGATTGGAGGAGATGGACACGGGTATCACGAACAGATTGGTGTGGCGGGCGATGAGGTTGAAGCCTGGGACTGCTATCAACAGCCTGCTGGGATTCACTACTGTCCCCACGCTGATAACCGCGCCTATCAGGACGCTGCCTGGCTTGACTTTCAGTGGTGTCAGACGGGGCACGTTGGGGAGCATATCCCAGAACGCGTCGCTGACATGTGGCGTAATACCCCGGTCAAAGGGGTGGCGAATGGTGAGCCGACCTACGAACACATCGGCTGGATGGGAAATGCTACAGGCTGGTGGCAGGGGCATGAAGCATGGTCGAACCTATGTGCTGGGGGGACGATGGGGGTTGTCTATGGTGCAGGTAGTCTGTGGCAGTGGCGCTTGCACAAGGATGAACCAGGGCATCAGGACTGGTGTTTGGCAGCTGAAGCGGGTTGGCAAGAAGCGCTGGATTTTGATGGGGCACAGTATGTGGGTATCATCAGGAAGATCTTTGATGGCTTAGCTTTTACCGACATGGAACCTAACTGGACGTTCGCGATTTCGCGGCGCAGCCTGGCAGTGCCAGGTCGGCTCTATATCGTTTATCTCGAGAACGGAGGAGATATCGCTATCACCGATGAGCAGGTACCATGCGACTATAAAATTATTGATCCCCGTACTGCTCAGTGCTTGACATCAGGAAGATGGACAAAGGCTGAGCCTAAAGTTACTAGCCCCCGAGGGGTCCCGTACGTTATCGTCTTTAGTGATGAGTACTCACAGCGAAACTCCAATGATACACATTGAGGATTCAGCATGAACTTAAATGAAATCAAGCCTATCAATCTTCGTGAACAAGTGGTTGAACAGGTTAAGACCGCCATTATCGAAGGGCGACTTAAACCTGGGGATCACATGGTAGAAGCTACGCTTACCAGGCAGCTTGGGGTCAGCCGTACACCCCTGCGCGAAGCTCTTATCTTGCTCGAGCGTGAGGGGCTGGTTGAAACCATACCCAACAAGGGAACCTTTGTGCGCAGATTTAGTGAAAAAGATATAGAGATGATTTTTTCGCTGCGTATTGCCCTGGAGAATTTTGCTGCCGAGCGCATCATTGATCAGTTTAAAGAAGATGATATCAGGGCATTAGAGCTGTTGATCGGGCAGCAAGGTCAGTACATTCTTAAGAACGATTTTAAGAATGTACGCAGTTTGGATATGCGGTTTCATCGTTATCTGATCGAGCGTAGTGAACATAGTTTACTGCTGCGAAGCTGGTCAGAGATAGTTGCGCAAATTGCAGCCTTGCTTTATATGCGGGCGGAAGCCATGCCTTCCTATAATGAAAATCTGGCAATCTCTGATCATCAAAGCATTCTTGAAGCCTATCAAAAGCGCAATTTGCCTGAGATTAAACGTCTTAATCAGATGATTAATGATCGTGTAGCCCATGAATGCTTGGAATCGCTTGCCAGGCTTAATATTGCGCCAACCATAGAAAAAAATAATAGACCACGACGGACTGGAGGGATTGATGTCACCATCTCCTGAAGGCGTCTTTTTGCGCTATGGCGGGCTGGAGCCTCAGCCTACTCGTAAACTCAAGACTGACACTTTTTCGGCCAGCTTTTGCGATGGAATGCTGCGGTATGTCAAAGCGGGAAAGACTGAGGTAGTGCGTGGGGTTTATGCCGCTGTACGCGACCATAACTGGAATACTATTCCAGGCACATTCACGCTTCTTGAAGAGGTCATTACAGCCAGCTCATTTCACATTGTTTTTGAGAGCGTTCATCGGCAAGCTGATATTCACTTTCGTTGGCGCGGCACGCTAAGTGCTGAAGGAAACAGCATCACCTTTGACTTTCAAGGGGAAGCGCTCTCGTGTTTCAGACGTAACCGAATTGGTTTTTGTGTATTGCATTCGATGGACTGTGCGGGGCTGCCTTGTCGCGTTACACATGTTGATGGCAGCTTCACTGAAGGCGTCTTTCCCAGGCTGATTTCGCCGCACCAGCCCTTTTTTGAGATTCGCTCTATCAGTCACCAGATTGCCCAGGATGTGGTTTGCACGGTTGGCATGGAGGGTGACAGTTTCGAAATGGAAGACCAGCGTAACTGGACAGATGCCTCATACAAAACCTATTGCACACCGTTAGGCTTGCCCTTTCCTGTCATGATTGATAAAGGAATGACAATTGAGCAGCGTGTCACCATCAGTCTTGAAGGTATACCAGACGATGTCATGGCAGATTCTGAGAACGTCACACTAAGCCTGCAACCTGACGTAAGAGCTTTGCCCAAAATGGGTCTGGTCATTGCGGGTCATGGTGAACCATTGACCATGCAGCAACAGAAGTGCCTGAAAGCTCTGCGTCTTGCTCATTTACGCTGTGATTTGCGCCTGTATCAACATGGCTGGCTTGCCATCCTCGAGCAAGCCAAGGAGCAAGCTGCGCAACTTGATTCAACGCTCGAGTTGGCGTTATTTGTTAGTGAGCAGGCCAAAGGAGAGTTGGAAGCGTTGGTCCAAGTTCTCGAGCAGCAGGCTATTCCAGTAGCACGTTATCTCCTTTTTCAAAAAGATGAAATCTCAACGACGGCTTCCTGGCTAGAACTCGCCCGCACTATACTCAAAAATGCTCCGATTGCGGTTGGCACGGATGCCTTTTTTACGGAATTAAACCGTCACCGACCACCTGTAACTGCAGAGGGAATTGTATATTCCTTGAACCCTCAAGTTCATGCTTTTGATCATGCCTCTTTGGTTGAAACGCTAGCAGCTCAAGCAGTTACGCTGGAGACGGCACGCGGTTTCACTGGCGCGGCTATCAATATCAGTCCAATCACCCTTAAAATGCGCTGGAATCCCAATGCCACTGCTGCTGACCTATCAGTGGGTGAAGACTTACCTGCGCAGGTGGATGTAAGGCAGCTTTCCATCTTTGCCGCAGCCTGGACCTTGGGCAGTCTCAAGTATTTAGCAGAGGCAGGTGCGGATAGTCTGACCTATTTTGAGACCACAGGCTGGCTTGGGGTGATGGAGCGTGAGTCGGATTCACCTTTGCCAAGGCTCTTTCCTTCGTTGCCCGGCGCTGTTTTTCCTCTCTATCACATCTTTGCGGATTTCTCAGAGTTTCATGCGCTACGTAAGCTTGTATCGAGTGAACCACTCCAGGTGGAAGCCACTGCCTTGCTTAAGGGTCAAAGGGAGGCTTTTTTGATTGCCAACTTCAGTAATGAGACACAGCAGGTAAGCTATGTGGATTTTGTTGGGCACTGGCATATGCGGGTGTTAGATGAGCGTTCAGTCCTGAAGGCAATGACTGAGCCAGAGGCTTACCGCACTGAGCGGACTCTGGTAGTGCTCGAGTCCAAACTAACGTTGCCCCCCTGTTCTGTCGTGAGGTTAGATCGTGTCTGAGAGAGTTTACGCCTACTATCTGATCGAAACCAGTTATGATCTTGAACAGGCTGCCTTGATGATGGCTGGGGAGCAGTCGGTTGGAACCTTTGTCAAGGTGCCTGGTGAAAGTCCTGAGATGTGGGAGCGGTGTGGCGCAAGAGTTGAGCGTGTGCAGGAACTCGAACAGGTCAGCATCCCTTCACTACCTGGGGCCAGGCATAAAGACACGCGCATCAAACGTGCTGAGGTTCGACTGTCTTTCCCGCTGAGTACCCTTGGTACATCCCTAACGACTTTGCTGACTGCGGTCAGTGGCAACCTCTTTGAACTTGCGCCGTTTTCTGGTCTTAAACTCTTGGATATTGAAGTGCCTGAAGCCTTTAAGGTCCATCCGGGGCCACAGTTTGGTATTGAAGGAACCCGCACATTGGCCGGAGTGTTTGAGCGCCCGTTGATTGGCACTATCATCAAGCCGAGTGTAGGATTATCACCTACTCAAACTGCGAGCTTGGTCAAGCAGCTTGGCGAAGCGGGGATAGATTTTATCAAGGATGATGAATTGCAAAGTGACTCACCGCACTCACCCTTTACCGACAGGCTTGAGACCGTCATGCGCGTGATTGATACCCTGGCTGAACAGACAGGCAAACGAGTGATGTATGCTATCAATATCACTGGTGAAACCGAAGAGATGCTGCGCCGCCAAGAGCTGGTGGCAAAATGCGGGGGAAGCTGTGTGATGGTCAATATGCTGATGGTGGGCTTGTCTAGCCTTCAAACCCTGCGCAAGTACAGCCAGCTGCCTATCCACGGCCACCGCGCAGGTTGGGGTGCCCTGAGTCGTCACCCGGTACTGGGTATGGGATACCTGGCTTATCAAAAGTTTATGCGCCTGGCCGGCGTTGACCACCTGCATGTCAACGGGTTGCGCAATAAATTCTGTGAAGATGATGTTTCGGTCATGCAATCTGCCCAAGCCTGTTTGACTCCGATGCTGGGGGGATATCGGGTCATGCCTGTGTTTTCATCAGGTCAAACTGTGTGGCAGGTCCCCGATACCTATAAGGGCTTGCAGAGCAGCGACTGTCTTTATTTGGCTGGGGGTGGACTAATGGCGCATCCGGATGGGGTGGCAGCGGGTGTCAGGAGTTTGCAAGAAGCCTGGGAGGCAGCCTTGCAAGGGCTTAGCTTAGAGTCCTACGCCAGCAGTCGTCCGTCTTTGGCGCGAGCCATGGAGATGTTTGCATGAGCTATCTGCTGACTTTTTACGGCGATGATTTCACGGGTTCTACAGATGTGATGGAAGCACTTACGCTGGGTGGGGTGCCAACAGTCTTGCTGCTCGAGTCCTTGCCGCCGGAAGAGGTACAAGCCCAGTTTCCCAAGGCTCAAGCCGTTGGTTTGGCGGGAACCAGCCGTTCGATGACTCGAGCGCAAATGGCCGAAGTCTTACCCAAAGCCTTTAACTATCTCAAAAGTTTTGGTGCCAATGTGGTGCATTACAAAGTGTGCTCAACCTTTGATTCCTCGCCGGAGATTGGCAGCATCGGACAAGCTCTCGAGTTAGGACTGGAGGTTTTTCCGCAGACTCCGGTACCGATGGTGGTAGGTGCGCCCATTCTCAAACGCTATGTGGTATTTGGCAATTTATTCGCCACTGTGCAGGGCGAAACCTACCGATTGGACCGCCACCCCACCATGAGTGTTCACCCGGTGACGCCGATGAATGAAAGTGACTTGCGCCGTCACTTGACCCAGCAGACCTCACGGTCTGTTAAGCTTTATGATTTACTGGCTTTGGCGCGCAGGGATGACTTGTCGCACTATGCTGACGCTGATGTGCTGCTCTTTGATACGGTCAATGCTGAACATCAAGCGACGATTGGAGAAATTCTCTATCAATATAAGGCTCCCTTTTGGGTGGGGTCATCAGGTATGGAGTACGCCCTGATTGCACATCTGCAAGCCACAGGGCAGATTCGAGCCAGGCAGGTTGATAAGGTCAACGCGGTTAGCCAGCTTTTGGTGATTTCAGGCAGTGCCGCACCCGTGACGGCTTCCCAGATTGCATGGGCAGAGCGTCACGGTTTTGTTGGTATTCGGCTAGATAGTCTGGCGTTGATCGATGACTCGAGGGCTGAAAGTTATGTTGCGCACATTATCGATCGAAGTGAGTGCCTGCTGCGTCAGGGCAAAAGTGTGATTCTCTACAGTGCCAAAGGGCCGGATGATCCTGCAATTATGCAGACCAAATTGCAATTAGAGCGTTTGGGCTGGCACCCCAACCAGGTCAGCAGCCTTTTGGGTAAACAGCAAGGGTCTATCTTGAAAGGACTTTTGGAGCGCTATCCTTTGCCTAGGGTATGCGTGTCTGGTGGTGATACCTGCGGACATGCGGTGATGAAACTCGGCTTGACGGCTTTAGAGCTGCTGATGCCTATTGCGCCAGGCTCGCCACTGTGTAAGGCGCACTCGAGCAATCAACACAATGGCCTAGAGATCTCACTTAAAGCAGGGCAGGTAGGACAGGAAGATTATTTTGCTAGTGTGCTATCGGGTCAAGTCCCAGCGTGTGTCAATTAGGAAAGGAGTCTTATGGCAATTCGAGTAGCTCTAATGGGTGCAGGGGGAAAAATGGGCGGGCGCATTACCCGCAATATCAGAAATCTGCCGGACTATGAGGTGATGTATGTCGAGATCAGCCAAGATGCCCAGGTCGAGATGTCTAAACATGGTATTCACACTACCTCACAAGAAGAAGCCCTTAGTAAGGCAGAGGTAGTGATTCTGGCACTGCCGGATCGGTACATTGGTAGGGTCACTCAAGACATTGTCCCCAAGTTACAGCCTGGCGCAATGGTGATGAGTCTAGACCCCGCTGCCGCTTACGCGGGAGTGATTCCACTACGCGAGGATTTAAGCTATTTTGTAGCCCACCCTTGCCACACCTCGCTTTTTAATGAGGAGACCACGGATGAGGCTAGACAGGATTGGTTTGGTGGTGTTCATGCTGCACAAGATATTGTCTGCGCCTTACATCAGGGACCTGAAAATGATTATGCAAAGGGTGAAGTTATTGCCAGACATATCTATGCACCGGTGATTGATTCTTACCGCGTGACGGTAGAGCAGATGGCGATTCTCGAGCCCGCTTTGGTTGAAACCTTTGCTGCCACCCTGGTTACAGCGCTCAAAGAAGCCTTTGACGAAGCAGTCAAGATGGGCGTGCCACCCAAAGCTGCTGAAGCCTTTTTGATGGGTCATTTGCGGACTGAGATTGGTATTGTTTTTGGTTATGCGGGCTTTCCCTTTTCGGATGGGGCCAAGCTGGCCATCACGCAAGCCTATGACAAAATCTTTAAACCGGACTGGAAAGCGCAGATTTTCACCCGCGACGCGCTCAAAGAGAGCGTCGCACAGATTACTGACAGCCTGTAATGCAGTTGGGACTGGGGTCTTATGCCTGCGCCTGGGCGATTGGTGTACCCGGTTATCCGGTAGTGCAGCCGCTGGACGCTATAGGTTTTGTGCAGCTGGCGCAAGAGTTAGGTTTTTCCTTGGTTCAAATTGCCGATAACCTGCCGCTGCACTGCCTTGGTGAAACCGAACAGGCTTTGTTGCTCGAGTATATTCGTAGCCAAAATCTGACAGTCGAGCTGGGCACTAGAGGTGTACAGAGAGACCACCTCATAACCTACCTGCGGTTGGCGCAGACCCTTGGCTCAAACATCCTTCGTGTGGTGGTCGATAGCCAGAATTGCCAGCCAAGCTCTGAAGATGTGATTCGCTACATCGGTGCGGCTCTCCCCGAATTTGAACGAGCAAATGTCACTCTGGCAATAGAAAATCACGACCGCTTTAGTGCCAGAACGCTTGTTGGCATCATCACCACACTTGCCAGTCCATACGTGGGTATCTGCCTTGATACGGTCAACTCCTTTGGCTCGTTAGAAGGACCTGAGGTCGTGATTGATACACTAGCCCCTTACACTGTGAACCTGCATATCAAGGACTTTGACATTCGCCGCGCTGGGCACAATATGGGTTTTAGCATCTTTGGTTGCCCGGCGGGTCAGGGAAGACTTGATATCCCAAAGCTTATCCAGCAGCTAGAACAGTATGGCAGGTGTCAAACGGCAGTTCTCGAGCTTTGGCCTGCACCAGAACCGACCATTGACGCCAGCATTGCCAAAGAGCAGTTGTGGCTCAGGCAAAGTGTAGCCTATCTGCAACAGCTCGCTACAGTATGAGGTCAAACGGCTAAGCTGGAAAGTTACCGGTATACATTACGTACTTTGGAGGTTGCCATGACAAAACTGAGATTCGCTTTATTCGGCGCGGGCTTCTGGTCGCAGTATCAGCTCGCAGGCTGGTATGAGACTGGTGAGGCTGAGTGCGTCGCCATCTATAACCGTACTCTCCCCAAGGCGCAGGCACTGGCGGACAGGTTTGGAATTGCCAGGGTCTATGACGATCCAGAGGCGCTAATTGAGCAGGAGCAGCTTGATTTTATCGATATCTGTACCAGCGTTGAAACGCACGCACCCTTTACCCAACTTGCAGCCAAGCACAAGTTGCCAGTTGTCTGTCAGAAGCCTATGGCGACAAGCCTTCAGGAAGCTGAGCAGATGGTCAAGCTTTGTGAAGACGCTGGTGTACCGCTGCTGATTAACGAAAACTGGCGTTGGCAGTACCCTTTGCGGCAGCTCAAGGCGCAGCTTGATACAGGCACTATCGGCAAGGTGTTTCGCGCCCGGATTCACTATGCAAACAGCTTTCCGGTTTTTGAGAATCAACCATTTTTGAAAGACTTAGAGCAGTTTATCCTGACCGACATCGGTAGTCACATTCTGGATGTCGCTAGGTTCTTATTTGGAGATGCGAAAAGTCTATACGCAACGACCTGCCGTGTTCACCCTGATATCAAAGGTGAGGATGTGGCGACCCCGCTGATGGTAATGGGGGATGACGTGACAGTGACCTGTGAAATGAGCTACGCCAGCCGTACCGAAATAGAGCGCTTCCCTGAAACCTACGTCTATATTGAAGGAAACAAGGGTTTTTTGGAATTGGGGCCAGACTTCTGGATTCGGGAAACGACCCAAGCTGGAACCTGTGCCAAGCGCCATGTTCCGCCGCACTACGACTGGGCCGACCCGGCGTATGACCTTATTCACGGCAGCATTGTACCTTGTCAGGCCAATTTGCTTGCGTACTTGCAGGGGAAAGCGCAGGCTGAGACAACAGGTCATGATAACCTGAAGACGATGCAGCTCGTGTTTGGTTCCTATGCTTCGGCGGCTTCAGGTGAGGTCATATCTTTTCCCTACAGAGGCTAACTGATGGTGGTGTTGTTCTGATCAGCCGAATGGGTGGCGGGTAGTGGGGATTATCTGGGTGGCAAGCTGACCCGTTCTGGTTCAATGATGACAGGGTTCATGCGTCCGTGATACCCTGCCAAATTGAATCGACCTGCACTTGCAGTTCATCCAATGAGCCGCCGTTATAAATGATATAGTCAGCTCGAGCTTCTTTGCTGGCTAAAGGCAGCTGCACTGCGTCGCGGGCGCGTATGTCGGCCTCAGATAAGCCGCTGCGTTTCATAGCTCTGGCAATCCGGTCTTCAAGCGGGGCACTGACCACAATCACCATGTCGAGGGTGCGCTCGAGTTGGTTTTCGTACAGTAAGGGTATGTCAAAAATAATCGCTACAGGTGGGACATTTTGATGTGACAGGGCGATAACACGCCGAATCGTCTCACGCCGAATCCAGGGATGAATAATATTATTGAGAGCCTGTCTGGCAGCGGGTTGCTGAAAGACCAACTCGGCCGTTTTGATACGGTTAAGCTTGCCATCTCGGGTCAGGTCATTGCCGAGAGCTGTGGCAATGGCTTTGAGTACATCGGGGTCAGCGGTCGCTTCTCTGGCAAGCTCATCAGCATCGATAAGAGCTGCGCCTCTTTCGCTTAATAGTCGGGCCACAGTACTTTTCCCTGAGCCGATATTTCCGGTTACACCTATGCGCTTTGGGCGAATCTGAGATGTCACATAAGCTCCTTGGGGCTAGCTGCCGACCTATAATAAATCACATGTGGTTTCGGCGACCCTCGAAAATTGATATCTCCCAGTTTACGCCAATTCCGGCAGATGGGTATCTGATTGGCGGCGCGGTACGGGATTTGCTCCTTGGGCGTGAGGTTAGTGATATTGACTGGTTGGTTGCTGATGCCGAGGCTGAGGCAAGAGCTACTGCCGATTTGCTAGGTGCTGCGGTCTTTCCTCTCGATGAGAACCGAGGACATTGGCGCGTCGTGCTGTCTGAGGTCACGAGAGATTATATCGCCTTGCAAACAGAGCTCGAGCCAAACCTGGCTGAGCGGGATTTTACGATTAACGCTATGGCAATCTCGAGTCGTGGTGAGTTGATTGACCCTATGGCAGGCCACAAGGATTTACAGCAGAAAACCCTTCGTATGGTTTCAGAAGATAACTTGCGTAGTGATCCCCTGAGGCTGCTTCGGGCTGTGCGTATTGCTTGCCAGATTGAGTTTCGCATTGAGCCTCAAACTGAGCAGACAATTCGGGAGGTAGCACGGGATCAGCTTGAAAATAGAATTGGGATTCCTGCTTGGGAGCGGGTACGTCAGGAGCTGGATAAGATTATGCTAACTGAACGTGCTGGGCAGGGCTTTCAGGCCCTGGCAGAATTGGGATTACTGCAAGTCTATCTTCCAGAATTGGCCGCAGCCAAAGATGTGCAGCAGGGTGGCTTTCATCATCTGGACGTGCTGGGGCACTCGCTTGAAGCCTTGCAGCAATTGGTACAAGGCTTTGCTGATGCTGATCTGGCATTACGCTGGGCGACTCTGCTTCATGATGTCGCCAAGCCAGAGACAAAAACC
Source organism: uncultured bacterium (assembly GCA_964655595.1). Lineage (GTDB taxonomy): Bacteria > Deinococcota > Deinococci > Deinococcales > Trueperaceae > CAZZPQ01. The sequence continues at coordinate 22,961 of CAZZPQ010000011.1, read as the reverse complement.
TATGATGGCAGTCGTCGCTATTACCACTTTTATGGTCATGATAAGCGTGGCGCAGAGCTGACGCGACATATTCTGTTGCGTTTGCGACATTCCACTGAGCTTGCGGATTATGCTGCGAAACTGGTGCGCTACCACATGCTTCAGTTGCCACGAGATGACAAAGCGGCAAGGCGCTTTGCGCATCGGCGGCGCGACATTTTACCTGATTTGCTCAAGTTAATGATTGCCGACCGCGAAGCTGCCAGGGGTCCATTATCCAGTCCGGCAAGTCGGCAGGCCTACCGGCTGGCACTGGCTCGAGTCCTGTCCATCATGGAGGAAAGTCCGACGCCAGTAGCTTTACTGAGTGGACATGAGGTCATGCAGTTGTTAAACCTGGCCCCTGGCCCCAGGGTTGGCAAGGCACTGCGCTTTCTGGCTGAGGCACAGGCGGTAGCTGATGTCGCCAGTCTGGATGAAGCCAAGGAAGCGCTCTTGCAGTTTGCTAAGGGGCAGGGCTGGCAAGATGCCTAGGCTGATAGTCAGAGTATTAACCAGGCCATAATGAGACCAGTAATACCGAAGCCGATACATTGGTTAAGGATCTGAAAGGCAATCCTCGCTTCCTAACGCCCTGCTCGGGATAAATCCTTAGGTTTGTCTCAACGATTTATCCGGAACTGGTATAAATAGCTGCATCTGCCGAAAATTTTGTAAGAGCTCTGGCTTCTCAGCATATTTCACCCTGGGCACAGGTGAAGGACTTTCATCAAGCAGGTGCGAAGCACCTGCTTTGGCATTCCGAAGCGGTGGGGGACTTTCAACAGACTGTACCAGTAAGGTTTTCGTTAGTCAGGCAAGGTTACAGTCTGGCACATGCAGGTTGTACCAGATAGGGTCTCAGGCAAAAAGACGATTATGGTTGTTGATGATAGTGCAGTACAGCGACGATTTTTTGAAGTTCTGTTGGGTTTAGATGATTATGACATTGTGTGTTTTAATCATGCAGCGGCAGTCTGTAACTACCTGTCAGAGTGTCCGGTCGATCTGGTGATCCTTGATGCAAATACAAGCCAGGACAGATTCGAAATGTGCAGGACGATTAAGTCTAAGTATCAACTGCCTGTGATGATGGTTGGCGCAGTGACCGAACACCAGGCAAGGCAAAATGTAGAAATCTGTGCGGATATTTTTCTAAATAAGCCACTTATGGGAAAAGGTCTGAGGCAAGTTGTCAAGCGTTATATCCGGTGATTGGCTAACAAGCTGGGGTTGCGGTGAGTTCTGATTAAAACAGTAGACCTCTTGGAAAAGTCCAGCTGGATAACGATGGTTATCGGCTTAGAGATTGCTCAGTTGATACTTTCGCAAGAAGTCTAGTTTTGTATTGCTGGAGTCATGTCCGGCAGATAGGTTGCATGAAGACCTGGAAGCAATACAAAAACTGGGCATCGTTTAGGATGATACCGCCATTGAAACAATTAAAGCCAATTCTGTTAGTATCCTTGCTTTATGCAAGGATATGAATGTGAGTGGAACGAGATGAATCAGCGGTAGTGGTTTTCTCAATGCTAAGGGAGTTATCTGACCCGATATAACCTGCGGCAAATGTGGTCTTTTGGGTATTCAACAGGCTGAGGCCAGGCTAAGCTCTTTTTACAATGGCAAGGCTGAAAAGTCCACGGAATATTTGGCGCTTTGGTCAGACGAGCAGCGCAGCGCTAAGGCACGATAAAAGACCAGGCTATCCTGCAAGTATGGTAAAGGCTTATCTGGTTGCTCTTTTGCTGCTTATGCTGCTTGGCTGTTCTGCAGAGCCAGTGCCAATAGAAGAGATTCACGACGCGATAACCGGACATTACGAAGGTGTATTCAGGCAGTTTACGCCAATGACTCAGATCATCATAGAGCAAGTTATGGTTGCGGTTATTCGGCGTTTTGGAGACAACTATACGCTAAGTCTGAAACCGCTTGACAGCCCACATGAGCCTCGAGTCATCGACTGTGAGCTGGAAGAAGCTATCATGACTTGCTCCTATGCGGTGGAGCTTGTTTTCGCCACGACCATTTCGGGTGTGATTGCTGATGGACAGTGGTCGGGTACCATCATGAGTACGGCGCGGGGACCCCAAGGCACGTTTCTCTTTACACGTTTATCATCGGCTTGAGTTGCTTAAACGCCCAAACAGTCAAGAGCTTGTTTCGCTCAGGTGCCTTTGCTTTACGAGTCTGGAGATATTTCCCGATTGGCATAGGATAAGGCTATGACTGTGGCTTTAAGGCTCTTTGGTCAGGCCTGCTGGCACGATCGGATGCTTCGGCCAAGTCGTCCAGCGGCGCTGCTGGTGTATCTGGCCCATCGTCAGGTATGGGTAAGCCGCGATGAGTTAGCGCTGCTTTTTTATCCAGAAGCAACCGAGCAGCAGGCCGCAACGAATCTTCGTCAGCTGATCAAGCGCAGCAAAGACCTTGTACGTGCGGGTAGTGTTGAGGTTGAGGCGGATTGTCTCAGGTTTAGTATAGACACAGATGTGCAGCACTTTCGGCAAGCTATCGGGCGTGCGGATTGGGCTAAGGCTCTTGCGCTATATGACAGTTTTTTGCCAGGCTTTGAGCAGGATATTCCGAGCTTTGATACCTGGCTCGAGCTAGAACGCACTGCTCTGGAGCAGGTTTGTGATGATGCACTGCGCAGGTATCTGGAAGTATTGGAAGCGTCTTGTAGCTACGATGAAGCTGCGCTGCTGCTCAATAGAAGCTGGCAAAAGGATAGCCTAAGAGAGGACCTGGCGCAACAACTGATGCGCTTTTTATATCAGTCAGGCAAGCGTGAAGAAGCGTTAAAAGTATTCTCCGTTCTCGAGACGCAACTGATGCAGGAGTTGGCATTGACCCCGCTTGAGGAAACCTTTAGGCTTGTTGAGACGATACGAAACGCACAGCCTATCAGTGCTGTTGCCGGTGCGCGTAGCAAGTTTACCTCCAAATTGATCGTTCCAGACCAAACGAGTGGGCGCGAACAGATCATCAACGCTCTTTATGAAAGTCAGGCACAGCTGATTGTGCTCTTTGCTGTGGCGGGTATGGGTAAAAGCCATTTATTAACCCTGCTAGCACAGGATGCAGTCTGGCTTAGGGGACGCGAAGGGCTAGAGTCAGTTCCCTTTTATCCACTCAGTCACCTTCTCAAGACGCAGCCGCCCAGTGAATTGGCAAGCGCCAAGCGTGAGGTACTGGCGCACTTTGTCCCTGAAATTTTTGCAGGTCTGCCCGCACCACTTGACGCTCTGACAGCTAAGGCCAAAGTGCTGGATGCCTGGCTGGCTTACCTGCAAGCCATAAGCTCAGCAGGCCGCTTCCAGATTGTGATAGATGACTTGCAGTGGCTGGATAGCGCGACGATGGAGATGCTGGCTTATCTGATGCATACATCCTCCTTGCGAGTAATGGTGGCTTACCGTAGTGATGAACTGCCAGAGGCGTACCGGTGGCAACTTGATGCCTTGAGTTCTGTGCGCGATAGCTTTGAGCTTTTACCACTAGACCCAACTTCAGTTCAGCGTCTTATAGCTTCACTCGCGGGTCTGGCTGAGGGGCCACCCCGTTTTGCCCAGTGGTTGCAGCGGCATACAGGTGGAAACCCTTTATTCATACTCGAGACCCTACGCCTTTTGCAGGAACAGGGTCTTCTCAGCACTGAAGGCGTCTGGAGCAGTCAGCTAGATACCATCAGTGAAACCTACAGCGAGTTTGTGGTGCCTGCCAAGGTGAACCAGATCATTCTGCGGCGTATAGAGCGCTTGAGTGGTGCCTGCCAGCGGCTTTTAAGCATTCTGGCGGTAGAACCATCCCTGAGCGCTGAACAGTTGGCAAGTCTGTCAGGTTTGAGCCTTTGGAGTGTTGTCGAAGGGCTATCAGAGGCAGAGCAGAAGGGCTTGCTTGCTTCACGGGGCTTTCAGCACGATGTACTGCAACAGAGTGTCTACCGGTCTTTAAGCGCGGCGAAACAGCGCGTTTTGCACAGTCAGATTGCGGGTTTCTTGCGTGACCCTCACCGTGTTGCCTGGCACTACTTTCAGGCGATGAAGTATCACGAGAGTTTGCTGGCGTATGTACAGGCGGCCAGGAATCTTGCCCAGAACTCGCGTTTTCACGAAGCTCGGCTCGTTCTCGAGCAGGCTCTCAAGGCACTAACTGGCAAGCATGATATCAGTCTACTCAAGGCAGAGTTAGCCTTTGCCGTGTTTCATCTGGGGGAGTTTAGCGAAGCGCAGCACTTGGCTGAGGATGTGCTTGGGTCGAGTCGGCTTGCTGAAGCTGTCGCACTGTCGCAGGTCGTGCTGGCGTATCTGGCGATTGAAGTGATGGATATCTCGGTTGCCGAAGGCTACTATCAGTCTGCTATTGCCTTGCCAGACATCGGTGAAACGGTGGCGCGCTATATACGCTGGTTAAAATACCCCATTTTTTCTTTTTCTGGGCGGAGCCACGAGATTATTGATGAAGTAGAAGCTGAACTGTCAACGCTCAAGGCTGCCGGACGTAATGCGGACTATCTGTTATTTCTTGCCAATCGGGGCATTCTCTATTACAGAATGGATGACTACAGCACTGCGTTTGAATTGTCTTTGGAGGCCATACGAGAAGCTAAACGCCTGCGCTCAGTCTATTATCAGCAGCTTGCTGCAATGAATCTGGCGGATCCGGCACTGAAGCTGGGACGTTTGGCGGAGGCGGTTGCGCTCAGCCAGGAAGCGCTCGAGCAAGGAAGCTACGCCATTAGCAGCAAGCTCCGTGCCAATCTGGCGGTGATGCTCGAACAACAGGGAAAAACGGTGGAGGCGTTTGCGGCAGCGGAGCAGGTCTTGCGGGAAGAGCCTAACCTGTGGCTAAGACATGTACTGCTGTCCTTGCAGGTACGCTGTAGTACAGGACCCCAGCGCCATGCTGTTTTAACATGGCTATTGGCTTTGCTGGCTGAGCCGAGTCCTGGTTTGGATGAAGCTATCAGCACGGTACGGCAATATGGTGAGGTTGAGCATATCGCTGTACTCGAGAATTATCTCAGTGAGAATTCACCAGGGAAGTGACCATAAAGCTAGACTTTCAGGCTTCAGATGAGTGCTTGCAACACCTCAAGGGCAACAGGCTCCTGATACGTTTTAAGTAAGGTCAATACTGCTTGACGCTCATCTGTTTCGGGTTGTGCGACCTGCCACAGTTCTGGCAGGGTGGCCAGGTCTGTTTTATTTTGTTGCAGGGCAAGGTGGACCCCAACGGCAAAGCGCCAGGGCACAATGCCCTGAGCCAGTGCCAGGCGAATTGTGCCAATCAGGCGGTCATCCCAGCCGAGTTTTCGTACTGGATCACGTCCGACGCGTTCAGTAGTGTCATTCAGAAAAGGATTTATCATGCGTGACAGTAAGTCATTGGCATAAAGGGCAAAGCCTGTGTCAGTAAAGAGCGGATCGACACCAGCGTGTTTTTTAATCAGGCTGGCACCAGACTCGAGCATAAACGCCTCACGCAAAAACTGCATGACTTTTGGATAGGCTTCAAGCTCTTTGATATGTGTTTTACCAAGCGCCAAACCGAGATAGGCAGCCAGTGCATGCACGGCATTATGCCCGTAAAGCTTGGCCTCTTCAAAGGGGAGCAGGTCAGGTTTTTCTTCAAAGATACCGATGCCACGCTGTACCTCCTGCAAGGTTATCCGACTGATCAGAATGCGATTAAACGCCTCGACCAGAAAAGCCCGGGTACTCTCTGGGGTCATGGCTGCAAGTCCGCGTGTGCTGATAGCCTCACGCCCCTGAACAACGCCGCTCATTTTGCCAATAACGGTGTTGAGAAACTGACTATGAACTGGGAGTGGTCCGTATTCATTCACCGCAGCCTGAAAAAGTTCTGCGGCGTGATTGTGGTTTTCGGCAGTGTAGATGAGCTTGGGGTTGTGGCTTTGGCCAAGTCCCTGAGCCAGTAACTGGGCGATGCCCTCTTGATAGTCGTTGACGCTCGAGAGCGCTGATGCCAATTCATCGGCTTCAGCAATCGCTGCTACAAGCTGGTCTCTGTGAGCGACATCCTGTGTGTTGAGCATTTGAAGAGGACCGATATTGACTGTTTCAACACGGTCATGATGAGCGATGTTTATGGAGATTATGCCGTGATTGCGACGTACTTCGTCAATGATATCAGGGCGGCGATAAGCGATGATGAGACGCCCAAAACTACCTGAGCGGTAAGCTTCATACAGAAACAGCCCCGCCTGAATAGCGCCAAAGCCAAAGCCTACAAAGGTTTTTGTGCCAGAGAGTGCCATCAGCTCTGTACTAGGTAGCGGGCTTCATCTTCAGCTCGCCACAGCTCAACGCTCAGGATATCGTTGCTGTGCCGATGGGGATAAACAACCGCTTTGCCGTCAAGCTCTTGTTGTCTGACCATCTCGATGAAGTCGGTGGCGTGTGACAAGTCGCCGATGCGGGTGATATGTGGACTTGCTTCGATAGCATCACCTGCCATAAGCTCGAGAGTCCGCGCCACATCCCAGGCTGAGCCGCCGGACGAGCCAGTTATGTTGACTTCCTTGTAGTGAACGATACTGGTATCGAGCTGAATCACGTCCTGACCCTTTTTTAGACCACCAAAGAGGTTGACAACGCCATAACGTCCGGCATAGTGCTGTGCGGTTTCAATCGCTTTGGCTGAACCTACTGCAATAATCACATCATCGGCTCCACGATAGTCACTAACCTGCTGAATAAATGCCTTAACATCCTGTGTGGCTTGGGGCAGATGCAGGTCAACACCCAGTGCCTGAGCTTTTTCGGCGAAGAGTGTGCGGCAACGCTTCAGGCGCTCCTCGATAAAGTCAGTCACAATCAGGGCTCTGGGCCGATAGCTAAGTGCCACATCAATGTGCATACGCCCCATGGCGCCAGCGCCCACGATGACTGTCACCCCGCCGGGTTTAAGTCCCTTAATCATGCGGCGCTCCTGGGTTAAATCCTCCTGAAGTAAATGTAGGTGGTGTTCTTGCCCTGATACACAACAGGAGATGGGCTCGCTGATAGCAGCGTGGGCCGCAGGCAAATCATCAGGAATCGGAATCAGGCACTGTGCGGCAATAACCTCTTCGGGGATGAGCATATACTCGGCGAGATGCCCAGGGAGTGTGTGACCGACAGCGACTTTGTGGATGCTGTCAACACCCCTGTAGCGGTTGCGGTGGTTGATGGGGGCGTGGTCCACGGCGGGTTGCACCACAAAGCGCTCACCAATGCTATAGCGCCCTTTTAGCTCAGTACCAACTGCTACCAGTGTTACTGCGCCTTCATCTCCCAGAATAATCGGATACTGTGCAGTATCCCAGCCATACAGATAGCTGTGCTCTGGCCCCTGCTCAATCAGTTTGATGAGCGAGGTGCAGATGCCCGCCGCGTCAACGCGGGCCAATAGCTGTCTGGGACCAGGCTCAGGTACAGGAACGGTTTGCAGACTCAGGTGCTCAAAACCCCGACCAGCGAGTACCAAAGCGCGCATGGTTGGCGGTAGACCAGTCATGACTCACGTGGCAAAATTGTGCTGACGGATAATGAAAGCCCCAAGGCGGCAAGCTGAAGGATATCGGTTGACTGATATACCTGAATATCGCCATAGCCTGTTTTGCCAGGCCCTTGGCAGACACTGACCTGATGGCGAGTCAAATCAATCAGCCAGCACGCCGGGATACCCGCGGCTGCGTAGAGGGGTAGTTTAATCGCTTGGTCATACTCGAGCGAACTGTCTGCAACATTGATAACGAGGTGCACGTCCTTTGCAGTAGGTAATGCGTTAGCATAAAAGTGCTCCTGATGGCGCAGCAGACTGATATCTGGCTCGGGTACGTTGCCATCTGAAAGGTGAATGGGATTCTGAACGCTGATAATCACCGGTTGCGACCCAAAGCGCTGAGTCAGCAAATGATTCAGGCGATTGACGCAGGCAGCGTGACGGCTTCCTATAGCAGCCATTTGTACGACCTCACCTTGGATGAGTTCAACGCGATCATGTTCACTTAAAATGCCTGCTGCAATCATGTCGAAGTAGTTCTGAGAACTGAAGTGGTAGCGATTGACCGTAATGAGCATAGCGTTCCTCAATCTTTATCATAGAGGTGGATGACTCGAAAAGTCACCTTATCCCCGATGTTTTCCGTAGAGCGGTCCATACGCCGAGCAGGCACGAAAGTCAGCGGACTCGAGCCCCTCTGTTCCAAAGGCTGCCCAGGCGTGCGGGCGAAAGATGCGCTCGGCAGAAACATTATGCATATACACCGGAATGCGCAAGAGTGACGCCAGCGTAATCAGTTCATGACCAATGTGACCATAGCTAAATGACCCGTGGTTTGAGCCCCAGTTGGCCATTACCGTATAGACGTCCCGAAAAGCTCCCTCACCTGTCACGCGTGGTACAAACCAGGTCGTGGGCCAGGTGGGGTTGGTGCGCTCGTCGAGAAGATCATGTACCGCGTCAGGAAGTTCTATCGTCGTACCTTCGGCAATTTGCAAGGCTGGCCCCAGACCCTTGACATAATTCAAGCGGCACATGGTGACAGGCATGCCCCCTTTGCTGCGGTAGCGGGTTGAGAAGCCACCCCCGCGAAAGTACTCGGTCATACCAGGGTGCCAGGTGGTCGCCCCCAGGCAGGCTTTGGCTTCTTTGGCACTAATCTCCCAGTAGGGTTTCATAGCCGGCTGACCGTCATGCATTTGCTCGCCAGTTCCATCAAGCGCTGCCGGACCTGAGTTGATCAGGTGCAAAAAGCCTCCTGCCGCGTCGCTACTCAGTTCATAGTCGGCGACGCGCTTGACTGCTTCGGGACTCCAGTAAGTGCGGACATCGGCAAAGATCTGTGCGCCGCCTGTGAGCAAATGCCCCAGCAGCATTGACAGACCATTTAAGGCATCGTTTTCAGTGGCGACGATGTAAGGCTGACGGATACCGCTCCAGTCAAAAGAGCTGTTTAGTATTGCCTCCATAAAGTCCCCATTGGGGCGAAAGTCAGTCCACTGGCGCTGCCCCTGAAAACCCGCCACAAGTGCGTTGTGGCCCAGCGCTTCCTCGCCGTAACCCTGTTTGGCAAGCGCTGGGTTGCCGACCATCAGGTCGCGCATAATGAGCGCCATCTTGAGCGAATACTCCCAATCAGCATCTTTTTTCTTGCGGCTGCGCTGAAGTTTTTTGGGGTTGTAATCCTTGCCTTCCAGACAGTTTTCCTTAACCCACTTAAGTGCTAGCTTAAACTCCTTTGGGTCAAAGATGCTTTCTTCAACCCGTCGCTCAATCTCACTCATGTCAACTGTCTCGACGCGCATACCAAAGGTATCTTCGAAGAGATCGTGCACCACATATGAGCCCATAATCCCCATCGAAATCCCACCTACAGATAGATAGGATGTGCCTGCCATACTTGCTACTGCCAGTGCGGCGCGGCTAAACTGTAAAAGCTTGCTGCGCACATCCTCAGGAATGCTGCTATCATCACTATCTTGCACGTCGTGTCCGTAGATGCTGAAAGCAGGCAGGCCCTTTTGTGCGTGTGCTGCCATCACCGCAGCCAGATAGACTGCCCCCGGTCTTTCAGTGCCATTAAATCCCCAGACCGCTTTGGGGCGAGTTGGGTGCATGTCCATGGTTTCACTGCCGTAGCACCAGCAGGGAGTCACGGTAATCGACAAACCGACACCTTCACGGCCAAACTTGGCTTCGCAGGCGGCCGCTTCGGCAACGCCGCCAATGGTCGTGTCAGCAACCACGCACTCGACAGGCAGGCCGTTATAGTGCCGCAATTCACTGCTGATGAGTCTGGCAACGCGCTGCGCCATGCCCATGGTCTGCGATTCCAGTGATTCGCGAACGCCGCCCAAGCGCCCGTCGATAGTGGGGCGGATGCCGACTTTGGGCATGTCACCAATAAGCCTGTTTCTGCCTTCAACTTGTTTAAGACTTGTCTTTGCCATGTTTTTCACCTTTCCCTAACTTTGTTTTGGACTTCTAACGTGCATCGCACATTTATTGGACCTCTAGTGAATTGCCATTAGCTCGGAATGCCTACCCGGATGATATTTGCAATATGTTCGGTCATCTTGAGACTTTCATCAGCATCCAGGATGCCCATTTCAACATCCATACGCCAGTTTCCTGCTGGTGGAATCACTCTGATATTTCCTTTTTCTTTTTCGGCGGTGTAGCCTTCAGGTTCAGCGGTGGCGGGGTCGGCAATTCCTAAAGCATCCTGATCGGCTGTTCGGCAGATCCAGCGCACGCCATGACCAAGTTGGGATGGGCGGTGGCGCATATAGTCAGCATTGCCATCCGGATGTAGTTGCAGGCTATGTGCCCAGCCGTTTGCATCGGCGAGGTAGTCAATTAGAAAGACTACCTCTGGATCAAAGAGAAGTTCGGGTTTTAAAAGATGATGCTTTTCAGGTTTTTGTGCCAATTCATCCAGAAACTCTGCGTAGCCTGCTTTGACTGTTACATGTGAAGGTATACTGCGCCGCACCCGTACATGCTCTGGCGTAGCCTGGGCGCTGTATACAATACGTCCGTAATCAACTGGTCGAAAGTTGATATGGGCGAGGTACATCAGTTCCATATCGCTGTTTTTGAGGTTGTTAATCACCAGTTCAGCGCTAAAGAGGCCCCCATCCTCATAGACCTTAACCAGAGGCTGGGCAATATAATTGTGGCTAAATGCAACGGTGTGCTGATAGCTTCCCCCAAGGCCAAGATATTTGCCTTTTTCATCCTTGCCAATAACAAGGTGGGCATTCTGATAGGGAGCATTGGGCAGTTCACCATGCAGCGGGTGGCTGTCTGAAGCGCTGGGTACACCCATGGCGGTAACGCCACAGTGAATCAAAAAACCCCCGTAGTTACTCAGATAATCGCTGGTAGCGCGAGGTTCACGAAACATGCTGCGCATGGTGATGTCGCGCCCACCCACAATCGCTTGCCAGATTTGCTGACCCTGATAGGGGAGTAGGGTGAGTGCTACCTTGGGACTCTCCAGTCTGATGGCATGAACACCGCTGTCAAAAAGAAAGCTGCTGGCACGCAAGTGACCTGCTTCAACCACAAGACGTTCACGCTCGCCAAATTGCTGTTTGCGTAAGTGAATGATGGTTTCGGACATAATTTACTGGTTCCCCCTCATAAAGGTAGCCAGTTCTCCCCTGGTAGGCGGATTGGCGCCGGCCCTGGTACAGTTGCAGGCCGCAGCATAGCCAGCAAATTGCAAGACGCTGGTCCAGAAAGTTTCTGGGATCTCATGATAGGGCTGCGCCATAGCCTGCTCCTCCAGCATGACCATCAGTGCGCCGGTAAACGTATCACCTGCACCGACGGTGTCAACGACATCAACTGCTGGCACGCTAACATGCAAGACTGGCTGCTGTGGGCGAAACAGGCTGACCCCGTTTTCACCCTGGGTGATAATAATGACTTCAGGTCCATGCTCGAGCCAGTCTTTGGCAATCTCGTTTAGGGAGCGTTCTGGGTAGAGCCAGCGAAGGTCTTGTGAACTGACCTTGACGATGTGGCTAATGGGCAACCAGTCGCGCCTCAGTCGCGCCTCATAATCACCTTTGCTGGCGATAAGCGTTGGGCGCACATTAGGGTCAAAGACGATGGTGCAGCGCTCATGGTGCAAAGCGGCAATATCGGTAAGCGTGGTGGCAGCAGGTTCCTGCAAAAGACTGATAGAGCCAAACTGTAGCATGCGGACACTGCTGGGAAAACTGGGTCTCGGCTCTGGATTGTAGAGCACATCTGCGGAACGGTTGGCAATAAAGTCGAAGACTGCTTCACCAGCAACCTCGCCGACAAAGGCCAGTGTTGAAGGGGCGTCGGACTCGAGCAGGTAACTGGTATCTACCTCATTCGCTTGAAGATAGTTACGAATAGCCTTGCCAAACTGGTCGCTGGATACCTGCGAGGCAAAACCAACGTCCTCACCCAGACGCGCTGCTGCCACCGCCACATTCAGCGGTGAGCCACCTACAAAACCCTGAAAGTTCAGAGGTCGCTGCTCTTTAAAATCGATGAGTGCATCACCCATACAAACTATCTTCATGTCTCATCCTTTCACTGCGCCAACCAGTAGTCCGCGGGAGATATAGCGCTCGAGCATAATGGCAAGCACAATCACGGGTATAATCATAATTAAAATCAGGACGCTCATGTACCACCACTGTGGGCCGCGAGTGGCATTCTGGGCGGCAACCAGAAGCGGCATAGTCTGAGCATTGGCGCTTGATAAAAATAATGCCAGCAGGTACTCGTTCCATGCAAAGACCAGCACAAACAGGAAGGTCGCCACCAGCCCTGGAGTCGAAAGCGGCAGTACAATGCTCCAAAAGATGCGATAAGGTGAAGCGCCGTCAACCCGTGCTGATTCCTCGAGTTCAATAGGGATATTGCTGAAGTAGTCACGCATCAACCAGACGACAATAGGTAAGTTGATGGCCATATAGGTAATGATGAGCGCGGCACGGGTGTCCAGCATACCGAACTGCTGAAACATCACATAAATGGGAATCACCACAGCAACGGGTGGCAGGATGCGCTGCGAAATTAACCAGAAGGCAATATCGTTATTGCCAAGGGAGCGCGGAAAGCGTCTGCTGACAGGGCGAATCAGTAAAAAGAAGACAGCGGCGGCACTGCTCAAAGCAAGCTGCCAGGGCAGGCCCGCATTCGTCGCGACAATCGCCAGGGCAAGCAGCACAATGAAGAGTAAAATGCCCATGAGTCTGGGGCGGTAGCGGAAACGGGTCAGGCCATAGGCGGCAGCGCCACCAAAGATGAGCGCCAGGATAGAACTGAATATGGCTACAATCACGGTATTGGTATAGGGCCTGACAGTATCGTTCCAGACATCGACAAAGATATAGCGCCAGGCGTGGTCACTGGGCTGAAAGTCAACAAATGGCAGGTAATACGGTCCTTCATTGACCTGAAAGGGTAGCTTGAAAGAGGTGACGAATAGCCAATATAGGGGAAAAAGCACCACAACTGCCCAAAAGACAAGTACAAGATAAGAGAGAAAAGCGCCAAAGGGAGATGGTTTGTTGAGACCTCGAGCCTTGAACATGTTAACCTCGCAAAATGCGCTGATAGACCAGGTTGACATAGCTAATACAAATCACCAGTGAGATAATCATGAGTGAATAGGCAACTGCCGCCGAACCGCCAACATCAAGGGCTCGCCAGGCAAAAAAGGCGTGCAGAGTGAGTGATTCAGTTGCTGTACCTGGACCACCGTTGGTGAGCACGTTGGGCAGGTCAACGATCTTGAAGGCTTCAATCATCCGAATCAGGATGATAGTAGCGCTGACAGGGATGATCTGAGGCAGGGTGATGTTCAAAAAGATCTGCCAGCGACTAGCGCCATCGACATGAGCGGCCTCAAAGAGTTCATTGGGCAGAGCTTCGATAGCTGCCAGCAGAATGATGAACATAAAAGGTGTCCACTGCCAGATGTCACCGATCATTACTGCCCAGCGTGCGCCCCAGGGGTCAGTAACCCAGGAAAAGCCACCCAGCCCCAGGCCCTGCCAGATCGGCTTCAAGGGACCTTTGCTGGTGTCTGTGAGCATGCGAAAGGTATAGGCAATGCCGACTGGGGTAATCATCATGGGAAGTAAAAAGACGACCCGAAAAAACCGACGCCCCGCGAGTTGTTGCGTTGTCAGCAGGGCAAGCCCTAGACCCAGCAGGTATTGCAGACTGATGCCTACAAAGACATAAATCAAAGTAACAACGATGGTGCCAGGTCGCCCTCCAGGTGCAAGGGTCTGCATGACGTAGTGCAAGCCCCATAGCAGGATGGTAAAGCTAATCAGGCGATAGATCAGTCCACCCCTGCTGAACTGTTCAGAGCGCCAGTAGCGCCACAATGACCACAGCAGAAAAGCGATGAAGATAAGAAGGATGAGCCACTGCAGAACGCTCAGATCTCCCATAACACCAAGAAAATGTCGCCTTTCGCTGCCCAGGATCAGTTTTCTGAAGTTGGCAAAGCCGACAAAGTTGATTTCGATACCACCCCTGACAAAACGGAGGCGGGAAAGTGCCAGATAAGCCGAAATAAGGAGTGGAAAAATAGACAGGCACAGAATAATAATAATCGACGGCAGTAAAAACACATTGCCAGCATTGCGCTCGAGCCAGCCTGACAGCCTTTTGCCAGTCTCAGCAGCGCTGCGAGTCAAAGATTCTTTGCTAGAGGGTCTCATACGGTAAGGTGGGGGTGGAAAAGCCCACCCCCTAAAATACTAGCGCTCGACGCCGAGTGTGCCCTCATAGGCAGCGAGCTGGTCTGCGCGGCCCAGCTCATCGGTGATTTCGTTCCAGCCTTCGGCGATCTGTTCCATGGCTTCTTGCTTGGTCAGTTCCCCGGCAAGAAGTTGCGCGAGGGCTGTATCCAGCACAATCTGCTGATAGCGCTGGTTTTGCGGAATGCGCAAATCCAGGACCATATTGGGGCTGTTTAAGCTATTCTGAATCGCGCCTAGATACAGCTCTGCCGCTTCTTCACTCATTCCTGCAGCTAGCCAGCTATCAAGGTTTTCAAAGTGGCTGGTGCGGTAGGGATTAAAACCGGTTGCGCCGATGGTTACATCGACACTCGACTGGGCGGGTTGTGCCATATAGGAAAAGAAAGCGTAGGCGGCATCTTTCACCGCGTCGCTGGCAGCGGCATTGACGCCACCAGACCAGCCACCAAAGGCGGCAAAAGGTGCGTGGTTGACCCCGCCAACATGATAAGGACAAAGCGTATCATTGCAGGTTTCAAGCTGTTGAGTTTCGCGGTTCCAGACTTCGGTTGAGCCAGGCAGAATGACAGCGCCTGTTAAGCCATTGACGCGACTGCCTTCTTCAATTGCCAGTGTGCCGATGTCACCCCAGTCAATCGTTAAGGCGCAACGACCAGCAGTCCACAGACCACGGGTGTCGCCGACATCCAGGTTCAGCTCATCAGGGGGTCCAAAGGCTGTAGTTGCCAGATAAACATCAAGTGCTTTTTCAAAGCCGGCATTGTTGTAAAGAGGTTCCATGTTGTCGCCAAAGAAAGCCCCCTGGCTGGTTCCTTGACTTTGCAGGAAGGCACTGGCAATGGAGGTGATCATCCAGTAGGACTGGGCATTGCGCTTTTTAGCGATACAACTGCCATAATCGGCTTCACCGTTGCCATTCATGTCCATGCCATGAGCAGCTTCAGCGATGGCCAGGTAGTCGTCCCAGGTTACAGGGGGAGCCATTCCCAACTGCTCCAAGACATCTGTACGGTAGTAGACCATCTGGAAGTCGCCATCTAAAGGAATGGTGTAGACTCCACCCTCAAAGGTTGAACTGAAATCGCGGAAAAAGCCAGCAACGTCGCCCCACTCGAGGGCACTATCTGCATTAACACGCCCAGTCAGGTCTTCGAGATAACCTGGTACGATATAATCGACCATCCATTGTGGGGCAAAAACAAAGCCGTTAAAACTGTTGGTGCCGGTAGCGACATCGGTGAGAACCTGCTGATAGAGGTCGCTAAAGGGAACGGTGATAATGTTGATCTGTGCACCGGTCATAGCCTGAAAATCAGGGGCACGGCGCTGCAAGGGTTCGGCAATTTGCGGTCCTGTAAAGGTAACGATATTCACCGTTACACCTTCGTACTGCGCCCAGGCAGACGTGTAGACCAGAGCAGCGAGTAATGCAATAAGCAATTTTTTCATACGATTCCTCCGAAATTAATTGTGTCACTAAGGTTTACGGCCAGACGAACTGTTAACTACCTCCTTCCTGAGGTGGGATTCATAGTTTCAAACCCTCGCTAGTATCTGGGCTAAAGTAGAGATCGGATTTTAAGATAGCGTGCTGGACAGATTTGGCTGGCTTTTGCAAGCGCTCAAGCAGCAGTTTGGTAGCTGCTGTCCCCAGCTGATAGGTAGGCTGTTCGGCGTAGCTCATACTCGGCAGGCATGGCATCCAATCGAGCTTGTCAAATGCGGCGAGTTCGAGGTCTCGAGGTATCTGCCTGTTTGTTTCCAGTATAGCCCGCACTGCACCAAGGGTCATGAGTTTTGTCCCGCTGAAGAGTGCTGTTGGTGGTTGGGGGAGACACAGCAGATCGCAGGTCAAAGCGTAGCCGTCTTCTGTTATCGGCCGTCCAGAACGGATCAGCTCAGTATCCAGTTTCAGCCCTGCTTGGTTCAAGGCCTGCTGATAACCTTCAAAGCGTTCGCGTCCGGTGGTGATATTCAGGTCTGGCAGAATCGCTGCGATGCGTTGGTGGCCTCTTTCAATGAGTTTATCAACCAGACATTTTGCCGCCTCGCTGTTATTGGTTTTAACACTGTCTACATTGGTGCCACTGATACTTCTGTCAATAGTTACGACTGGAATGCCCGCATCAATGAGGGATTGACAGGTTGATGCGGTTTCTCTGGTAGGGGTGAGGATGACACCAGCGACCCGCTCAGCTTTGAGAAGGTTAAGATACAGTTTTTCCTTGGCTGGATTTTCATCGCTATTACATAAAAAAACGGCATAGTTGTTTTGGTGGGCGACGTCTTCTATGGCGCGTACGATGGTGTTAAAAAAAGAGTTCTGGATGTCGGAGATGACCAATCCGATAATACTCGAGCGTTGCACCCGCAGACTGCGAGCCACGCGGTTGGGTTCATAACCAAGATGATCAACGGCTTCGAGGACCTGTTCGCGCAAGGCTTGACGAACATGGGGCTTATTTGCCAGTACCCTGGATACCGTGGCACTGGAAACACCCGCATGACGCGCAACATCCTGAATGCGAACAGCCATTACTTCTCCTAAGCCTTACTAAACTCAAGCTACCAAGTTGATTGTTATACTGTAATCGATTACAGCAAGGCTTGTCAAGAGAATTAAAAAAGGCAGCCCGAAGGCTGCCATCATTGCCAGAGTTTATTTTTACTGCGCGGTAAAGTCTGTAACCACTAGCTCGCCTGCGATAATCTGGGCGCGAATGGCCTCGAGCTCTTCGATCAGGCTGGCTGGAATTAAGGCTTCGTTGTATTCGTCAATGGCATAACCGACACCTTCACTGGCAAGGTCCAGTGTGAGATAGCCACCTTCGAAGGTGCCATTCACCACATCATAAACGGCATTGTAGGCAGCAACATCGACACGCTTGAGCATACTGGTCAGACCGTGATTCAAGGTGGCAGGGTTGCTGTCGGTATCGCCTAAAAAGTTTTGGTTGCTGTCTACACCAATAAAGAACAGGGGCTGGCTTCCTTCAGCACAGCGCACATTGTACTCAGCGCTCTTGGACATGTCAGCAACTATGCTGGTCAGTGCGGTTTCACGGCTTGCACCCATGTAGCAGAGGTTTTCATTGACAAAATCAATGACGCCATTACCAGAGGCGCCAGCAGCAGCATAGATGATGTCTGCCCCTTGTGCTCGTTGGGCTGAGGCGAGTTCCTTAGCACGAGCCGGGTCGTTCCAGGCGGATGGGGTTGTGCCGACGTAATTGCTGATTACGCGGCAGTCAGGGCAGGCAGCTAAAACACCCTCTTCATAGCCAAGATTGAACTTGCGAATGAGCGGAATGTCCATTCCGCCTACAAAGCCCACTACGCCTGTTTGGGACAGACTACCGGCGATGTAGCCAACCAGAAAACTACCTTCGTGCTCAGCAAAGCCGACATAGAGTTCATTAGCGCGAGGCTCGGGACTCCAGCCATCGATGTTGACAAAAACGGTGTCGGGGAACTCGGCTGCCAGATTGACAATAGCGTCAGTTTGCGCGAAACCGGGGGCGATAATAAGTTCAGCACCCTGGCTGGCCATTTCGCGCAGGCCCTGTGCTGACGTGGCTGGGGTACCTTCAAACTCGAGCATTTCAATGTCATACTGGGCACCTAGCTCTTCAATGGCACGGCTGAAACCATTCCAGGTACCTTCATTAAACGAACGGTCAAACTTACCACCCGCATCGAAATTGATGCCCATGACAAAGTCCTGGGCAGAGCCAAAACTAAGAAGTGCTGCGATAATCAGAATACTTAATTGCTTCATATGTCCTCCTCGGATAGGCAGTCTTGCCTGGTAGGAGTATATCACGAGTCGCTACATTGATATATCGCTGTCGGTAAAGGTAAATGCATGATGAATAAATCCAATAAAAAAAGCACAAGAATGATATCGTGAAATATATCACTAATAACCTAAGCAAACTGGTTGTGACCTAATTGGGAAAATCAACATAAGAAGCAGGCTTGTCTTTTGATACAATGAAAAGGTGAATGATCAAGATATTTTGCTCAGCTTAAACAGTCTAAAACAACGCATTCGCGAGGCGAATCATCGTTATTTTGTCCTTGATGATCCAGTCATCAGCGATGAGGAATATGACGCGCTTATGCATCAGCTAAAGGATATCGAAGCTCGTAATCCAGAGCTTGTGAGTCCTGACTCGCCCAGTAGGCAGGTCGGTGCTGGTTTTCAGGCAAGCTTTGCCAGTATCCAGCACCCCACCCCCATGACCTCGCTGGATAATGCCTTTAACAAGGCGGATATAGAACGTTTTGAGGCGAGTATTCGGCGGGCACTTGCGTTTGAGGGAGGGCTTGAATACCTTGCCGAACTAAAAATTGACGGACTCAGCATCAACCTTTATTACGAGTACGGGGTATTGCTGTGGGCAGCTACCCGCGGCAATGGTCGGCAGGGGGAAGATGTAACGGTAAATATTCTGGGCATACCCGGGATTCCGCAAAAGCTTGAAAGTGCACCTGCGCAGCTCGAGGTCCGTGGTGAGGTTTATCTGTCCAGAGAAGAGTTTCAGCGCATTAACGAGGCTCGAGATGAAGCGGGTGAAGCGCTTTTTAAGAACCCACGTAACGCAGCTGCGGGGACCTTGCGTAACCTTGATCCAAAGGTAGTGGCAGAGCGCAATCTTAGAGCGTTTTTTTATGCGGTGGGGAATCCACGGAGTCTGGGTGTAGGTAGCCAGACTGAGTTGCTTGACTGGTTAACGGGCAAGGGCTTTAGCGTGAATCCACAGCGGGCTTCGGTCGCCTCAGTCGAGGCTGTCGAAGCGCTGCTACGGGACTGGACCCAGCAGCGTGTGAGTCTTGACTATGATACGGATGGGGTCGTCATAAAGGTTAACCGTTTGGACTTACAGGAGGAACTAGGTAGTACAAGTCGAGCGCCACGGTGGGCAATCGCCTACAAGTTCCCGGCTGAGGAGGTCGCGACTAACCTATTGGGAATCAGCTGGCAAGTGGGGCGAACCGGCAAGGTCACGCCGGTTGCCGAACTCGAGCCCCGATTGCTCGAGGGAACGGTCGTTTCGAGGGCTACGCTGCACAATCCCGGCTTTATTCAGGAGCTTGATTTGCGTGTGGGTGACCGTGTACTGGTGCATAAATCTGGCGGCATCATTCCTGAAATTCTGAAAGTGCTCCTTGACGAGCGACCAACTAACGCTGTGCCATGCACCATCCCGACCCATTGTCCCGTCTGTGGTACGGAGCTGATCTTAGATGGGGCTAACCTGCGTTGTGTCAACCCTAACTGTGCTGCCCAACTGAGCCAGCGCATCATTTACTTTGCCTCACGTCCGGCGATGGATATCGAGGGTTTGGCAGTCAAAACAGTTGAGCAGCTTCTGGCCGCAGGACTGATTGCGGGTATTGCTGACCTTTATGCTTTGACCAGTGACCAACTGGAGAAGCTCGAGGGCTTCGCCAAGGTGTCAGCGGAGAAGCTGATAACAGCGATTGAGCGCTCCAAGTCCCAATCACTTGACAGACTCATGGTAGCGCTGGGTTTACCTCATGTAGGTCCGCGCACAGCTGCGGTACTAGCCAGGGCTTTTCCATCCCTGGATAGTCTGCAACAGGCGGGTATTGCCGAACTAAGCGCCCTTCAAGATATTGGCGAAACCACGGCGCAAGCGATTTTTAACGCTTTGCAACAAGCCGATATGCAGCAACTCTTAAACTCTTTGCAAAAGGCGGGCCTTAATCCTCAGGCGAATACTATAGTAGTGTCTAGCGCGTTACGTGGTAAGACCTTTGTGTTGACTGGAGCCTTGAGTGAAGCCAGGGACAAAGTGCAGGCACGTCTGGAGTCCTATGGTGCTCGAGTTGCATCGTCAGTCAGCAAGCGCACAGATTATGTCGTTGCAGGAGAAAATGCCGGATCAAAACGTGACAAGGCCGAAACATTGGGGATTGAAGTTCTCAGTGAAACAGAACTAGACGAACTTTTGCGAGATGTGCTGGCATAAACCTTAAAATAAAATGGCGTCCCAATCCAGCTCATCAAGTGGATGAAAGACGTCCACATATTCCAAAAGAACCCCGGCTGACTGGTTTTTGAACATGGCGCATTCCACATGCTTGCCCTTGCGCTTAATGGCTTCGACCAGTTCAACATAATCACTGTCACCACTGACCAAAATGGCAGTGTCATAGGCGTCTTCATAGGCAAGAGCCAGAGATTCAACGGCAATGGCAACGTCAATGCCTTTTTCGACCAGAGAGCCATCATGACGCCGGTGCAAACGCCCTAAGCGGACAGTGACAAAGGGAATGCGCCGGAGTGACTCGAAAAAGCGTTGTTGCCCCTCGCGCAAATCATCCTCATAGTCACTGGTTAGGGGGGCGTTATAATAGTAGGTTCGGTAAAGCTGGCGTTTGCCAAGTAATTGCTTCATGAGCATCTGCAGGTTGACGCGCGTGTTGGAAAGGTTATCACGCATGCCGTTATACAGGTTGCTGCCGTCAATAAATAGTGCGACACGTTCGTTCAAAATAATCACCTCAAGTGAAATACCCAAGATAGTCTACTCCTATTTGCTAAACAGTGGAAGGGGTAGGCGACAGGTTATACTAAGGGTTATGACACAACCTAAAACTAAAGTGGAGTCGTTTAACCTGGACCACACTAAAGTGCGCGCACCCTATGTGCGGCTTGCCGGAAGTTACACAGGTACACGCGGCGACCAGATCACCAAGTACGACCTGCGTCTGGTGCAACCCAATCAGACTGAGATTCCTACAGCTGCGCTTCACACCATAGAGCATCTGATGGCAGGCTACCTGAGGGATGCACTCGCCCATACCATTATCGACGCTAGCCCGATGGGTTGCAGAACAGGGTTTTACCTGACAATTCTGGGAACGCCTCAGCCCGAAGAAGTGCGCGTGGCGATGACTCACGCTTTGCAGGGTGTTACGACCCATGAAGGTGAGATTCCCGGATGTAGTGAGCTCGAGTGTGGCAACTACCGCGATCACTCGCTTCCTGGCGCTAAAGCCTGGGCGGCTCGAGTGCTGCAGGAAGACATAATCGTTCAAGAAACGATTCCAATAGCGAATAAAAAAGCCGATCACCAAGTATGAAGCCGATCACCAAGTATAAAGAGAGTAGGCACAGTGTTCCAGGACGTAGCGTTATGAGGCTTCTCATTCAGGCATAAAGCGAGTTTGCTATGAAGGTTGACCTTAGGCGGAGGGGGATAGGTGATTTCTGTCCTGGCAAGGTATAAAGCCTGCCGATAGAAATAGAAATGTTGGAGTGTGGTGACATGACGGAGCCTAAGTCAGGTCCACAACAATCCATCTCAGCTGGAGCAAAACCGACATGTATTTGCTTGTGGGTGATACTCCTGGGTGCTGCCTTTTAAGTTTTGCACTTAAGGGCGGCCTGAGGTCACATGTCACTAGGTTTGCATTATTCCGCTGAACCCTGTATACTACTGATGTTCCGCAAAAGTCTAACTGGCTTTTTCGTAACTCGGGCCAAGGCTCGAATTTCAAATGCTTCACTTTGGTTTAGCAGTAAGGAAAAGGAAAATGGCAACAGGAAAAGTCAAATGGTTTAACGGTGAAAAAGGTTTCGGATTTATCGAGCAAAGCGACGGCAGTGCTGACGTATTTGTTCATTTCTCCGCGATTCAAGGCAATGGCTTCCGTAACCTCAACGAAGGTGATGAAGTCGAGTTCAGTGTGGAGAAGGGTCAAAAAGGGCTTCAGGCCAGCAATGTTGTAGTAACAAACGCTGCTCCTAGCCGTTACTAATCTACCTACGATGTCTACAGCCACCCAGCACAAGCTGGGTGGTTTTTTTATTGTCCACTTGACGTAGTACGGGTATCTGGGGAACAATAGCGGAGTTATATGAGGATATCTGTTGAGCTTGTTCCCCGCACTGCTGAATCATTGGAAAAAGAGCTTGAACTTCTACGTAAGCAGTTTCCGACTGTAACAACTGTCAACATTCCTGATTTGATGCGTTTTCCGTTGCGGAGCTGGCAGGCCTGCGCCATTGCCAGGCCCTTTGTGGCGAATGCTATTCCTCATATTCGTGCGATTGATATTGACCTAAAGCGACCCTTGCCGATGGCAGCTTTTCTCGAAAAACATGATATTCGCGAGGTTATCGTCGTTGCGGGTGATGCGCCGGTGGATATGTCCAGAGCGGTGTATAGTAGTAGTAGCCTCCAAGTCATCCGCAAGTTTCAGGTTGAACTCCCTGGTATACGGGTGTATGCGGCGCTTGACCCCTATAGACAGAGTTTTCAGAAGGAATTGGCCTATGCCCAAGACAAGCTCGAGGCAGGGGCCTGTGGGCTCTTTACCCAGCCCTTTTTTGACCTTAGGCTTATGGAGATCTATGCGGATCTCTTGCCAAATGTGGAGGTATTTTGGGGGGTTACATCAGTGACGAGTAGCAAATCTCTCAATTACTGGCAGCACCGCAATAAGGCTGTGATTCCTGCGGATTTTGAGCCAACGTTGGGGAGCAGTCAGCAATTGGCTGCCAGAGCGCTGGCGTTTGCGAAAAGGCGCAATGCGAACCTTTACCTTATGCCGATACGTACTGACTTGCAAAGCTATCTGTCGAGTGTCCTTGTCCAGGATACTTTTTAGGCTGTCGTTAAT
>CAZZPQ010000010.1:6424-46220 GCA_964655595.1 uncultured bacterium | reverse complement strand
GAGAAAGGCAAGAGCCACAAATAAAAGATGCCTGGTTTTATTGTGGAACTGCTGTCTCGTACCGATAAGGGGCGTAGTCAGAGTCAAAAATAAAATGTTGTTATTCTGGGTAACAGCAAAGAAGTGTCATTTACAACGGCAAAAACGAGCCTGAGCGTACCCGTATTAAACACCCGTATTTCAAGGTGGCATTGGTCATCAACTGACCTTTCAAGGTGGCTTGCAAACTATGGCGGTCTTTACAAACAGTGAAGAAAGTGGTTAAAGTAGACCAGTGCATAAAGATGTATAGCACTAAATACTTTAGGATGGAAGTAGGTATATTATGAGCTTACGCAGTTTGTTAACTCTTGTCGCCTCTTTGGCGCTTCTGCTTAGCAGTACAAGCCTGGCACAAAGCACCGTGGCACAAATCAAGGCACGCGGTAGCCTGATCTGTGGGGTGAATGCTACCGGATTACCCGGCTTTGCTTTCGTGGATGCTGCTGGTGTCTACAATGGTTTTGACGTGGACTACTGCCGCGCTATGGCCGCCGCCATTCTGGGTGATGCCGATAAGGTCACCTACCGCGGCTTGAGTGCCGGAGAACGTTTTACTGCTCTGCAAACAGGTGAAGTAGACGTTTTAATTCGCAACACTACCTGGACCAGTAGCCGTGATACTGCCTTGGGTCTGAATTTCACAGCAACGACCTTTTATGATGGTCAAGGTTTCATGGTGCGTGCCGCCTCGGGTATCGAGACCCTTGCTGACCTGGATGGAACGACTATCTGTGTGCAGTCAGGTACAACCACCGAGCTTAATCTGGCAGATGTGATGCGTGCCAATGGTCTGGATTACGACGCGCGCATTGCTGAAACATCAGATCCACTCCTTGCCGCCTATGACGACGGCGCTTGCGACGCTTACACCACCGACAAGTCTGGTCTGATTGCACAACGCACACAGCTTCGTGACCCTTCAGAGCATGTGATTATGGATGCAACCATCTCCAAAGAACCGCTGGGGCCTTCTGTACGCCATGGTGATGACCAGTTCTTCGATATTGCCAACTGGGTTGTGTTTGTGACCTTCCTGGGTGAAGAGTTAGGTATTAGCTCCGACAACGTGGATGAAATCCTGACCAGCACGCAAGACCCAAATATCAGACGCCTTCTGGGTGTTGAACCAGAAAAAGTAGAAGAGCTTGGGCTCAGTGCCGACGCTTTCTATAACGTTCTTAAGCAAGTTGGTAATTACGCAGAAATCTATAACCGCAATTTGGGACCAGAAACTCAGTTTAATGTACCGCGTGGTCTGAACAGCAGCTATATTGATGGTGGTCTGCTGTACGCGCCACCTTTGCGCTAGGCTTCAAACTTGTCTGAACAAGGGGCGGTCCACCATACCGCCCCTTTAAACTAAGCCACTATTCGACATACATAACAAAGTTGCTGACTCACCGCAAAAAACCTTAACTTCCTGTTCAGTATCACAACATAATCACAGCGATTCTTCGCAAGTCCAGAAAGCATTGGGGAAACTATGGCAATCAAACCCAGTAGCGAGGCTGTACCCTGGTATCGTAATGTCAAAATCCTTGCGATTGTTGCTCAGCTTATTTTTGTTTTGATTCTTGCTATCGTCACTACGCTTTTGGTGACAAATGTTATTCGTGGAGTAAATACACTAGGTGTACGCACAGGTTTTGGTTTTCTTGGGGATCGGGCAGGCTTTCCCATTTCTGAAAGCATTATTCCTTACACAGATGACAATTCTTATGGCCGAGCGCTTATTGTTGGCATACTCAATACGCTTAAAGTTGCCTTAATCGGCATCGTACTGGCAACCATTTTAGGTGTCGTCGTAGCGCTCATGCGCCTCTCGGCAAATTGGGTGCTTAGACAAATTGCTACTATTTTTATTGAAACAGTTCGCAACACACCCTTGGTGGTACAGATCTTCTTTTTTGCCAGCGTCTTGCTTATACCCAGCCTGCCCTCTGGTGTTGCCGCACTGCGACTAGGGCCAGTTTACTTTAATAACTCGAGTGGCCTTATTATGCCCTGGCCCTACATTTCGGATTATTTTCCCTTATGGATTGGCTGGCTGCTAGCGTCCCTGGTTCTTGGCGTTATCACCTATGTACTGCGGAATCGGCAACTCATGCGACTCGAGCGCCCGGGTAATCCCTTCCTGCCAGCTCTTGCAGTGTTTGCCGTAGTCGCTACCGTTGGCTATTTTATCGCTATGAGTCAGGCGCAGCACCCCGAAAACCTACGTGCTTTTATAGATACTGACCGAGGACGCATAATAACCTATCTGGATACTAATGCTAATGAAAGCTATGATTCTGGAACGGACGTGCCAATGCGCAAGATCCCGGTTCGCATAGAAATTGACGAAGTAAGCCTCGAGGTTAATCCTCAAAGGCGAACCGAGCAGCGACAGGATCTTCGCAGTGTTTTTGCATTTGCGCGCTTAAGTGCCCGAGAGTTCTCTGAGGTACGCCATGAATTTGAGAATGGTGACTTAAATCAGCGCTTAAGCTTACATTTTTATGAGTTCCCCAGTTATGGTGTGGTTTATGAAGATCGAAATAACAATGGCAGATTTGACGCTGGCGAGGAACTCCAGGAAACTTCGGGAGAACCATTTGAAGGTCGCGATTATCGCTTAGTGATGATCATATCGGAATTTAATCGTCGTGTTGTTACTGACAACCGTGGCGAAACGCGCTTTTTGACTGTTAGCAGTGCTACTGAACCCGCTACAATCATGCTTGCAGCGAGTCCTTTGGTAATGAGCTATCCATACTTTCCAACCGAGCGCACACAGGTTGCGGGAGGAACTATTCTCACGATTCCCTACCTGGCTCTCCTTCTCGCACTTACCTTCTATACGGCCAGTTTTATAGCAGAAATTGTGCGTGGTGCAATCCTATCTGTCGCCCAGGGCCAAACTGAGGCCGCAAAAGCTTTGGGCTTAAATGGAAGTCAAACATTTCGGCTCGTTGTATTCCCCCAAGCTGTGCGGATTATTACCCCACCTGTGATTAGTCAATACCTTAACTTAACCAAAAACAGCTCTTTAGGTATTTTTGCTTCCTATCAAGAGTTTTACGCCGTTAGCAGTATCGTCAACAATCAGTCAGGGGCAGCCATGCCTATTTTTATGATACTTATTGGTGGTTATCTGATGATCAGTCTAACTTTCTCTTTTATCCTCAACTGGTATAACGCCAGGATGCAGCTTGTGGAGCGTTGAGTATGACACAACCTGCTTTAACACCACCCATCCAGCAAACGGGTTTCATAGCCTGGCTTAAACATAATCTTTTCAGTACCTGGCTAAACAGCATTGTTTCAGTCAGCATTGGTCTCCTTCTGGCTTGGAGCATATTTAGTCTGACACGCTGGATGATTCTCGATGCAAAATGGGATCTTGTCTGGATCAATCTAAAGTTATTGTCAACCTATCGCTATCCAGTAGATCTATTGTGGCGACTCTTTGTTTGTATCGCACTTGTGCTACTACTAATGGGAATATCTGCTGGTGTTGCCAAAGGTGGCATGGGACGTATCGTCATGTCCGCTTACTATTGGCTGATGGGCTTTTGTACACTGATTGCCATCATTGCCCTTTTTGCCTTTCCATCCGTGCGCTGGCTATGGCTTATGACGATCATTGCCGGCTTTGCTGGCTTTAGCCTGGGAAGATTCTTTCCAAATATTGGTCGTTATCTTGCCATTCTCTGGAGTCTCTCCTGGTTTGCCTGCTTGTTTCTAATGCTGGGTTTTGGCACAGATGCATCAAACCCCATGCGCTATGTTGCTCCAGGTCTTTGGGGTGGAATACAGCTCACTTTCTTCCTGTCCGTAACTGGTATTGTACTTTCGTTTCCACTAGGTATTGCTCTAGCACTCGGTCGACAAAGCAAGTTGCCTGCAATCAAGTACTTCTGCGTAGCCTACATTGAGATTATTCGTGGAGCCCCTTTAATTACCTGGTTGTTCACTGCATCCTTACTACTACCCCTGTTTTTGGGCGGCTACCGCCCAGAGGCACTTATACGAGCACAGGTTATGATCATCCTTTTTGCTGCTGCCTACATGGCTGAAAATGTCCGGGGAGGCTTGCAGGCCATTCCCAAAGGCCAACGTGAAGCTGCCCACGCTCTCGGTCTAAACCCCTGGGATTCGATGCGGCTTATCATCCTACCCCAGGCGCTACGAGCGGTCATACCTGCCATAGTTGGCTTGTTTATCGGCCTATTCAAAGATACGTCACTTGTTACCATCGTCGGCTTACATGATCTTTTTTCGGTCGCTATTGGGGTAACAACTCAGCCAGAAGCTCGAATCGTCCCCGGAGGTATTGTTCGAGAACTCTTTATCTTTATGAGTGTGTTTTACTGGTTCTTCTGTTACCGCATGAGCGTCGCCAGTAAACAACTCGAGCAGGAACTGGGTTTGGGTACACGCTAGGTCAAAATCAGGCAAAAAGGGAGGTTTTTTATGACAACAGCAAATCCGGTCACCGCCCACGCGCCCAGCAGTGGTCAGGCCATCATTGCTATCGATGGACTCAACAAATGGTTTGGTGATTTTCACGTCCTGCGTAATATCAGTCTGTCAGTGAATAAAGGCGAAGTAGTGGTCGTTATTGGCCCCTCTGGCAGTGGCAAGTCAACGCTGATTCGCTGCGTCAACAGGCTCGAGGAACACCAGCAGGGCAGTATTGTCGTCGATGGCACCGAACTCACTGATGACGTGCGCAAAATCGACCAGATTCGCCGCGAAACCGGCATGGTCTTTCAGTCTTTCAACCTTTTCCCGCATCTCACCGTGATGGAGAACATTACTCTGGCCCCCATACGCGTGCGCAAGTTGAAAAAGAGTGAAGCAGAGGCTAAGGCAATGTATTACCTTGAAAAGGTCATGATACCGGAACAGGCACAA
This sequence comes from uncultured bacterium, assembly GCA_964655595.1. Taxonomy (GTDB): domain Bacteria; phylum Deinococcota; class Deinococci; order Deinococcales; family Trueperaceae; genus CAZZPQ01. The sequence goes on along the minus strand of CAZZPQ010000010.1, from coordinate 41,279 downwards.
AAGTACCCAGGGCAGCTCTCCGGTGGTCAGCAGCAGCGCGTGGCAATTGCCCGGGCGCTGACCATGGAACCAAAAGTCATGCTCTTTGATGAACCCACCAGCGCGCTTGACCCAGAGGTCGTCGGGGAAGTTCTGGAGGTAATGGTCAACCTGGCCAAAGAAGGCATGACCATGATAGTCGTCACACATGAAATGGGCTTTGCCAGGGAAGTTGGTGACCGCGTGATCTTTATGGATCAGGGGCAGATTGTCGAAGTCGGCTCACCTGAACATTTCTTCACCAACCCCCAAGAGGAACGCACCAAGGCATTTTTGTCCAAGATTCTTTAGACCTCTTGCAAAAGTCCCGATTCTGTGATTCACATAGCGTTTCCATGGGTCATTGGGATGTCTCAATGACCCATGCGACTTGGGGGTTTGAAATCAAGTCATTCAGCTTGTCTCAACAAAGCCTGGAAATGCTGACAGAAGTGAAAACCTAAGGTATGCTGTTTTAGCACGCTTTTTCCCGTCATGCTGAGGCGCTGCTTAATGTGGAGTCCGATAAATTGATTACAGATTTGAAAAGCAGTTTCTCGTTTCCTAACGCCCTGCTCGGGACTCATTGGGATAAATCCAACGATTTTTCCGGAACCAGCATAAGGTGAGTTTTATGGTCAGACCACGCGGCTTAAACCACAGAGATACAAAGCTGCGAAGTTTGTCGCAACTTGTCAGCTATCATTTGCGCTAAACTAGAGTGGTGAATGGGCGCCTTCAAACCAGTTGTGGACCTAACAACACTGCCTGGATACCTGGAGAACCGTGAAAATTGCTGCCATGCTCAAAACGATGGTAGCGCATCATGCCTCTGATATTCATTTGCACGCCGGAGCCGAACCTTGCATTCGGGTGGATGGCAGTTTGCGAGCCTTTGCTGGCGTTCCCAAGCTCACTCCCCAGCAAACTGAGCAAATCGCTTTTGCTATGATGTCTGAACCGCAGCGTGAGCTATTTTTGCACCGTCATGAACTGGATTTTGGCTTTACCATTCCAGAAGTGGCACGCTTCCGTTGCAATGTGTTTCGGCAGCGCGGCTCGGTCGGCATCGTCATGCGAGTTGTACAAGATACTGTCCCGAGTTTTGAAACTCTTGGCTTACCTGTAAGTGTAATGACTGAAGTTGCTCGGCAAACCAGGGGTTTGGTTCTCATTACCGGACCTACTGGCACTGGCAAGACCACTACGATGGCGTCGGTCATTGACTACATTAACCACAAGTATCCTCGCAATATCATCACCATTGAAGACCCGATAGAGATTCTGCATCGCAATCAGCAAAGTCTGGTCATCCAGCGCGAAATTGGACTCGACACCGCCGACTTTGTCAGCGCCTTAAAATATGCCATGCGGCAAGACCCAGATGTAATCATGATTGGCGAAATGCGCGACAAGGAAACGGTCGAAGCTGCCATCACCGCAGCACAAACGGGACACCTGGTATTCAGCACACTTCACACCCTGGATACCATTCGCACGGTCAATCGCATCGTTGATTTTTTTCCCCCACACGAACGTGATCAGATACGTCTGCTCTTGGCAGAATCTTTAATTGGAATCATCAGTCAACGCCTGCTGGCTCGAGCCAGTGGCCCCGGACGCATTTTGGCCCTCGAGATATTGATTAATACACCCCTGATTCGAGATTATATTAAGGATGAAAACAAAACACATCTCATCAAAGAGTCCTTGATGCAGGATAATTTGCGGGGCATGCAGACTTTTGACCAGCACTTAGTTGAGTTGTATCTGGGGCAGCACATCAGTATAGACGAAGCCACCAGCGCCGCCACCAGCCCACACGAGTTTAAACTCATGCTGACCCAACGTCAGGGTGGTGAGGTAATATCGGATTCACGGCGCAAGCTCGAGCGCGTCCGTAACCCAATCCGTTAACTCAAGCAAACCTCGGCACTTTGCTTTGCCAGCTTACCTCTCCCAGCGCCTTAGCCCACAGGTCATAGGGGTCAGCCGCTGTGACCCGTACACGGATAAGGTCACCAATTCTGACTGTGCCATCGGTCTCGACTATCACGCTTCCGTCAATACCTGGTGCATCAAACTGACTACGAGCAACAACCTCACCAGGCACCGCGCCATAGTCATCGACGAGTACCCTAAGCTCCTGACCAATGCGGCTCTGATTCAAGTCCAGACTAATGGCCTGTTGCAACTCCATGACGCGCTCGAAACGTTCCTGCTTCAGTTCTTCAGGCACCTGGTTCGGCAGTTCATTGGCAGCCGCCCCGGGCACTTCACTGTAGCGAAAAACACCTACGCGCTCGAGCCGCGCCTCACGCAGAAACTCCAAAAGCAGTGTAAAGTCGTCTTCAGTTTCACCGGGAAAACCCACGATAAAGCTCGAGCGAATTGCCAGCTCTGGGCAGACACTGCGCCATTCGCGGATGGTTTGCAAATGGCTTTCAGCACCTCCAGGGCGGCGCATGGCGCGCAAAATCCTGGGACTGGCATGCTGGAGTGGCACATCCAGGTAGGGCAGTAACTTGCCTGCCGCCATCAGCGGAATTAAATCGCGGATATGCGGATAAGGATAGACATAATGCAGGCGCAACCAGACACCAAACTCGGCAAGCTCCTGAACCAGTGGCACAAGATGAGCTTTCACCTGTCTGCCCTGGAACTCTGATTCTCGGTAGCGAATATCTACCCCATAGGCACTACTGTCCTGCGCAATGACCAAAAGCTCCCTGGTACCACTTGCCACCAGACGATAGGCCTCATAAAGAATATCCCCGGCATCTCGTGACACCTGCAAGCCGCGCATCTGCGGGATGATACAGAAACTGCATTTATGATTGCAACCTTCAGCAATTTTGAGATAGCTGTAGTGCCTGGGGGTCAACTTGACACCTTGTGGCGCTGTGGGCAGCAGAGAAGTATAGGGGTTTGTATCCGGTGGCAATACCTCATGAACCGCCTCCATAACCCCATCGATATCCGCCTGACCCGTGACTGCCAACACAGCAGGATGCCTTGCCATGATCGTCTCGGGCTTCTCGCCCAAACAACCGGTGACGATGACTTTGCCACTCTTGTCAAGGGCTTCACCAATAGCCTCCAGAGACTCCTCAACCGCAGGTGTGATAAAGCCACAGGTATTAACCACAACCACTTCAGCATCTTCATACTGCGACACAATCTCATAGCCTTCGGCTCGTATTTGCGTCAGAATGCGCTCACTATCCACTAGGGCCTTGGGGCAACCAAGGCTGATAAACCCTATTTTTCCTGCCATGGTGATTCATTCTCCAATGTTGTACTCGGCCAGATTTGACCAGATTTAACCAAGCTAAACGTAGATTAGCACAGCAGACCAGCTCAGCTTTAGCAAGTGTCATCATTTTATAGTTCATAATACGGAGAGAGGTAAACTGATTACAGATTTGAAAAGTGTTTCCCCGCTTCCTAACGCTCTGCTCGGGATAAATCATTGGCTTTATCCCAATGATTTATCCGGAACTGGTATAATGCTTGCGCCAAAGGCATTTTATGTGCTTTAATAGATAGGTTGTTATACTGCAAGGAGGACTCCCCCTAAATGGAAGATAAGCTAACCCAGACTGCAAACCCTGATGCAGTCGCCAGCCAGGCTACGAGTGAAGCCACGCCCCAAGCCCCGACTGCGACAGCTGAGCAGGGAATTCACGCCGCATCGGTCAACCCAGATGATACGCCTCAGACTTTGACCGACGCTGAGCAAAGCACTGAATCTGAGGCAGATTCACAGGCGTCAGCAGAAGATACTGCCACCAACCTGTCAAACGCTATATCAGATGACCCGGTAGCAAAAAGCGATTCTGATCCAGCGCTCGAGGACACTGTCCAGCAAGCAGAGACCACTGAAACAAGTGAGTCTGGCGTGGCGCAAGCTTCTGATACGACGGAGTCCCCTAGCGACGCTGGTGCTAGTGCCAGCAAAGACACAAATGACAGTATGACTATGGAAGATGTTCTGGCTGCCAGCGATGAGCAGTTGGCTCGTCCACCAATCCACCGAGGCATGATCATCAAAGGCTCTATCATCATGCTGGCCCAGGATGGCATTGTTATCGATGTCGGGGCAAAAATCGAGGGCTTGCTGCCTTACAATCAGGTTTTTGAGTTCGACACGAATGTTGAAGAGGCAGCCAAATACTTTAAAAGCGGCGACGAGCTTCAGGTTTACGTGGTGCGTGCGGACATACCCAACAACACCATTGTGTTATCCAAAAAGCGTGCTGACCAGGAACGTGCCTGGAATCTACTACAGGAAATCCACGAGAAAAAGCTGCCTGTCGAAGTTGAAATTATTGAAAAAGTACGCGGTGGCTTGGTAGCGAACCTCGGCGTTCGCGCTTTTTTGCCAGCCAGTCAGATTGACATTCGGCGTATTAGCGATTTAAGCCCTTATGTGAGTCAGCGACTAAGAGTCAAAATTATTGAGCTAAATCGCAAGCGCAATCGCGTCATTGTCTCCCGGCGGGCGGTTTTGGAAGAAGAGTTGGCTGGCGTTAAAGAAGAAACGCTCAAAAAACTCGAGCCCGGATTCCAGACAGAGGGCGAAGTTGTCGAAATCACCGACTTTGGCGTTTTTGTCAACCTCGGTGGCGTCGACGGTCTGATTCACCGCAGCGAACTTACCCACGGGCGCTTCAATCATCCTAAGGATGTAGTGAAGGTCGGTCAGAAAGTCAAAGTTGAAGTACTCGACATGGACCTCGAGCGTGAACGTATCAATCTGTCCATGAAAAAGCTCAGCTCTGACCCCTGGAGTGATGCCCTGTTCAAATACAGCATCGGTCAGCGCATTGCTGGCAAGGTCACAAATCTGACACCCTTTGGCGCTTTTATTGAAATTGAGGCCGGTCTCGAGGGGCTGGTACATGTCAGTGAAATGAGCTGGACCAAGCGCATTCGCCACCCTAAGGAAGTGCTGAAAGAGGGTGAAGACGTTGAAGCCATGATCCTCAAAATTGATGGTGATAACCAGCGCATCTCACTTGGTCTCAGACAAACCCAGCCAGATCCCTGGAGCAGCCTGCCGGACCGTTATCCCCCGGGTACAGAAGTCAGTGGGCCCATTACTGGCATCACCGAATTTGGTGTCTTCATGGAAATTGAAGAGGGCATTGAGGGACTGGTTCATATCAGTGAGCTGGCCCATGAGCACATTGAAACTATCACTGACCACTTCAACAAAGGTGATGAGATTTCTGCCGTAATACTCAACATCGACCCAGTTGAGCAACGTGCCAGCCTTTCGCGCAAGCGCTTGCTCCCCTACGCTGGTCCCAGCCAGGATGATAGGGACGCATATTCTGGTGCCGCTGGAGCACAGCGTGGCCGAGATGCTGGTCGCAAAGGCCGCCGTGGTGGACGCCGCAGTCAGGTGATCGATTATGATTACAGCTACGCATCTGCAGAAGGTAGCAGCAGAACAACCACAAAACTTGGTGATGTCTATGCTGACCTCTTTGCTCAGTTTGGCCTGAGCGAAGTAGCAAGTCCGGCGAGCAAAAAGCCTGAAGCAGAGAAAAAGCCCAAACCAGAAGTAAAACCCGAGAGCAAAGCAGATACTCCTAAAGCAGTCGATAGCCCTGCCACTTCTGACGCTCAAACGGAAGACACGATTGATCCAGAAAACGCCATCGACGCTGCTGAAGCTGCGGCGCTGCTGACTGCCGCTTTCCGTGAGGGCAAACGCCCTGTCACCAGCGAAACAAAGGAGACGGCTGTAGTTGAGGAAAGTTCTGCCACAGTTGCTGAAGACCGCTCTGAGGACAGTATTTCTGACGACAGTATTTCTGACGAAGCCGCGCCCGATGCCGATGAGCTTGCTTTAGAAGAAGTTATGAAAGATGAAACAGCTAAGGATGAAACAGCTTAAGCATCCTTACTGATTGTGTGCTTATCATCCCACCTGTACAGGTGGGATGATTTTTTATCCCCACTGCTACCAAGTAGACTTCTTGCGAAAGTATCAACTGAGCAATCTATGACTCATATAACTTTGACAGGCAAAAACTTTGTCTATGCTAAATCATGTCGCAGGTACTGATTATCGAGGACAATCTCGACACTGGCATCATCATTCAAAGCTTTCTGGAACGCGCTGGTTATGACAGCATGCTGGTAACAGATGGCTTAACAGGTCTTCACAAAGCTCGGAGCCCTGCAGTCTCACTCATCATTCTTGACTGGATGCTACCTCAGCTTGATGGCCTCGAGCTACTCAAACAACTGCGTCAGACAAACACTGTACCAATTATCATGCTGAGTGCCAGAACTGAAGAATATGATCGCATTTTGGGCCTCGAGTTTGGGGCAGATGATTATGTCACTAAGCCTTTTTCTCCTGGGGAACTGGTCGCCCGGGTCCGAGCCTTGCTGCGCCGCAATGATGACTATCAGGCTCGAGAGGTTCAAGTTCTAGGTAAGCTTCGGCTTGATAACAGCAAACGCAGTGCGTATTGCGAAGATAGGCTTTTATCTTTAACCACGCTCGAGTTTAATCTGCTTTATCACCTGATGCAATTTCCTGAAAGGGTATTCAGTCGCGATGAGCTTTTACATCGGATTTGGGGCGCAGACTATACAGGCGTAGATCGCGTCGTGGATGTCCACATGTCTAACTTACGCCAAAAACTCAAGCCCGATTGCAGCAACTGTGTTATCACCATTCGCGGCGTTGGCTACAAACTGGTCTGTGAAGTATGACGCCCCTACATAAGCTGCGACTATTTCCCCGCCTGGCATTAGCATTTTTGCTGGTCATTGTGGTCTTTGCTATCAGCCTGGTGATATTTGCCCTGTTTTTTGCACCGCTATTCTTACGAGATCACCTTCATGCAATGGAACTTACCTCACACAATATGCCAGTTGGAACCGATAGCATGCTAGGCGATTTACAACATGCCTATTTATCCGCCATGAGCCAATCCTTACTGGGTGCGACACTCATTTCAGTCATTCTCGCCGGACTGCTCAGCACCTTTATTAGTCTACAGATCACTCGTCCCCTCAACCATATGCAGAGCCTGGGGCGCCGTATCGCCAATGGTGAGTACTCAGTTAGACTGGTCAGCCAAGGACCGGGAGAAGTCGGCGAACTTGCCAAGGACCTTAACGCCCTAGCGACAGCGCTTCAAGCAGCAGAGTCTCAACGCCAGGATCTGATTCGCAACCTATCGCATGAACTCAGAACACCTCTGACTAATTTACGTGGTTATCTTGAAGGTTTGCGCGAGGGAATTTTCGACCCAGAGGATACCTTAAAAGCAAGTCGCCGCCAACTCGAGCAACTCGAGCACCTTTTGGATGACATGTTTCTGCTATCTCGAGTCGATGCCAAGCAAACTCATATAAACTTGGCAGATGTAAATATCCGCGAGCTTTGTCAGAGCACTGTGGAATCAGTGCAGCCACTATTTGATGAAAAAGAAGTCAGCTTACATCTGGCCGACATACCTGTCACCTATGCCAGAATTGATCCTGGACGCACTCGACAAGTGCTGGCGATTCTGCTGGATAATGCCTTGCGCCATAGCTCAGCAGGGAATAAGGTTTCACTCTGGATAGAAACTGTTACAAATGACAGCCTGAGTATTCATGTGCGCGATACAGGTGAAGGCATTCCCAAAGAAGCGCTGCCTCTGATTTTTGAAAGATTTTATCAGGTTGACAGTGCCAGACAAGCGGGCAGCAGCGGTCTCGGCTTAACCATCGCCAAGCACTTCGTCGAGATGCAGGGCGGCACGCTTCAGGTGGAGAGCAAGCCAGGGTACGGCAGCCACTTCTGGTTTAACGTAGCGAGGTCAGCTTGACTAAACTTTTTGCAAAAGGATAAACACCCATATTCAACAGACTTTTACAAAAGGTCTATTCTTTATGTCAACTTTACATTAATGACTTAAACTCAGCTCACCTGATGAGAATCATCTCTGCCATTTCACATTGCCGCACATTTCTCATATGAAAACGCTCTTTATCAATGATTCCTCTGCCAATCAAAACTGGGGTTCCAGAGCTACCAGTTTTGCACTGAAACGTGCGTTGCAATGCTCTGGTGCGACCATCTACCAGACTGTCACCCTACGTGAACTGACTTATCCAACCTGGCAGTCAAGTAAGCGGCGCAAGCAGGTTCATAGCTGGCTTCAGCACTGGCGACCAAGCGCTGAAATCCCTCAAAAACTCATGGATGTGATGCTCAACCGCAGTATTTTACTCTTGCCCGACGTCATTCCTGCTACCTGGCAACAGTTCGAACCCTATGCGAAAGAGCTGATTAAAGGGCGTTACTTGCCAGACATTCAGCAGGCGCTGAGGGACGTTGAGCTGGTCTTTATTAATGGCGAAGGAGGCATTTTTGCCCAGCGTCGCGAAAGTCGAGCGATGTTTTTCCTGGCCTACGTGGCCAAGCAATACTTCAAAAAGACCGTCATTTTTGCAGGCCATACCGCCGAACTCTCCCACCCAAACCTACTCGAGATTGCCACACATGTCTATCCTCTTTTGGATGATGTTATCTTTCGCGACCCATTATCCGCTGAACAGAACAAACGATTAACCAATGCTCGACTGGTCCCAGACATAACCTTTACACTGACAGCCTCACCCCAACTAGCCTGGCTCGAGTTGGCCAAACAGGAAACCTATTACCATCATATCCCAGTTACTAAAGGTAGCCTTGATCCCACAAAACCCTATGTTTGCGTAGGTGGCAGTTCTGCTTTTACCTCGCCACAATTAAAACAACAGGCCACACATAACCTCCATAGACTTTGTCAGCGCCTGCAGCAACTACACCTTGGGGTCGTCCTGGTTGCCTCTGCCAATACCGATGAAGACATACTTCTCCCTATTGCCGAAGCCCTGAGCTTACCACTCATTCCAGTCAGCACTTCTTTTCAGCAAGGGATAGATATCCTGGCAAACGCCAGCGCCTACGTCGGTGGTCGCTGGCACGGTGGCATCTTTTCACTTTTGGGGGGCACTCCCATTATTATGCTTGCAGCAGAAACCTTTAAGGTGAACGCACTTATGCAACAGCTTGCCTGGGATACATCCGTCTACTCCATTGACGATCTTGAAAATCAGCAGGAGACCATTGTTGAACAGGTCGCAGATGCAGTAGCACAGGGCTCTCATCTGCGCAGTACCTTAAAGAGAAAGGTGAAATCACTAGCCGAAGAAGCCCGACAAAACGTGATTCTTGCGAACCACTTTACAGAATCTTTATCCCGGCTTTAATTGTTATTAATACACCTACACTAGCATGAGACTTTGAGAGTTTAGCTATAGCATGTCAATCCACTACAGACCAGACATCAAGCAAGAACTCTCAAGACTTACTCAAAAGGAGATTCGTATGAAAATCATCTTCATCATCACACTAATACTTGGCAGTTTTGCTTATGCCCATCACCACACAACACAGCATGCGCCCATGCACGACATGCAGCACAGCATGTCGATGATGCCAGTTAACAGCGAGTTTGACTTTATCGCTGGCATGATTCCCCATCACCAGGAAGCGGTTGACAGCTCCGAGGAGTTGTTAGCCATGACACAGCGTAGCGAAATGCGTGAGCTGGCAGAGGCGATCATCACAGCACAGCGTGCTGAGATCAGCATGATGGAAACCTGGCTTGCCGACTGGTATCCTGACGCTGACACAGCTATTAATTACGAACCTATGATGCGCCCACTCGAGGGCCTAAGTTCTGAGGAAGCCGACCGTGCATTTTTAGAAGACATGCTAATGCACCATATGATGGCGATTATGATGGCGCAGGACGTGCTGGCACTAGATGGCGTGCGCGACGAAGTGCGTGCATTTGCAGAAACCGTGATTGCTGATCAAAGTGCTGAAAACCGGCAAATGATGAGCTGGCTGCGTGACTGGTACGGTGTCACAATGCCGATGATGGATATGCCGGGGCATCGACCTTAGCACATCGGCATAAAGACCTTGCTAACCCCGACTCACGCACTCCTGACAGCAGTTTCAGCCACGTATCTCAAACAACGTGGCCTAACAGTAAAAACAGGTGCGGCTGTGATCGGTTCTATCACACCTGACGTACCCTTCACCATCATGACTATCGTGACCTGGTTAGTAGGTGGTAGCGTAACCGAGTTGCACATGCGAGGGTTTTTTGAAGATCCCTGGGTAATCGCACTGCACAATATCCCCCACAGTTTTATCACTGTTGGCCTTCTCCTGGTGCTACTGCCACTTGCACCTCAGAAGCAGCTAAAGGTCTGGCTGTGGTGGTTTAGCTTAGGGCTGTTCGGTCACATCTTGCTGGACATCCCCACGCATGCCAACGACGGCCCGATGTTCCTGTACCCGCTGAGCCAGTACCGCTTTAGCAGCTCAATGAGTTACTGGGACCCCGAGTACGGCGGCATATGGTTCTTGAAATTTGAAATCATCCTCATGGTTTTAAGTATAGGAGGGCTTTGGGTTTTTCGGCAAAAGGGAACATATGGCAAGTAATCACTATCATCATAATGATGACCACAAGCACGACGCTCATGACTCCCATCACGGCGTAGTGATGTTCAAGCAACGTTTTTGGCTGATCACTACTTCTCTTATCTGTATGGCCATAGTCGCCAATCTCATCATCTGGTTGTGGCCACGTCAGGCCCCGCCTTTAACACTTCCAAGCTACCCTGCCACCCTTATTTCCCATGGTCAGGAGATATATCAGCTACACTGCGCAAGCTGCCATGGTCTTTCAGGTGAAGGAATGTATCAAGCTAGTATTCCTGCGCTGGATGCTAGTATGCATGCCTGGCACCATCCAGATTGGCAGCTAAAGCAGTTTCTCAGACAGGGCTTAGGCAATATGCCTGCGGTAGCGCGTGACTGGAGTGACGATGAGATTCATGCCGTTCTCGCCTATATCAAACAGTGGTGGTTACCTGAACAGCTCGAGTACCAAACATTGAGTTCTCAGCAAGCACGCTGATATGATACCCGCTACCTTTTAACTCACTGTATGAAAGCCTTGTTCCATAACCTCCAACTGGCATTGCAAGGCGTTAGCCAAAGCAATTCCGTCAAGGGTATAAGGCAGTAAGTGCTGACTGCGGGTTTGCTTCGCTCGCAACGACAAAGTGCGTAATACAGAGCCCGATAAATTGATTACAGATTTGAAAAGTAGTTCCTCGGTTCCTAACGCTCTGCTCGGGATAAATCATTGGGATTAACCCAAGGATTTATCCGGAACTGGTATAAGATGAGATTTTAATTTTACTAATGCAAGACTCGGGTATACCTAATAGGCTTTGCTCGAGCTGACCCAGTATAGTTGTGAGCTAGTAGACTACCAAGAGGCAAACGTCTCAAATCTTTATTTCAGGTGACCTGATGATTCAACGCTTTTTAACTTTTATTATTGTTTTTGTGCTGGCTTTGGGCGGTTGTTCAGAGCCTTCTACCAATCCACCAGACCCGAATCCCGATCCAATTCCCGGTCCGGGTCCAGACCCAGACCCGGACCCAGACCCGAACCCAGACCCGAACCCTAAACCAACACCCACAGGTTTCACAGTCAAAACGATTGCTGGCGGCCTTGTGATTCCCTGGGAAATTCGCTTTAGCCCTGATGGCGTACTGTACTTTACCGAACGCGGTGGTCAGCTAGGACGCGTCAACGGTTCAAGTATCGAACGGCTCACACATTCACTGCCAGTACACGCACAAGGCGAAGGCGGTCTTTTGGGTCTGGTTTTCGATCCGCAGTTCGCTAGCAACCGCTTTCTCTATGTGTGTTACACCTATAGCGGTAGCCGCGTACAAAACCGCGTGTCGCGCCTGAGTGTTTCAGGAAATCGCCTGCTCAATGAGCAGGTCATTATTGACGCCATACCAGGAGGCAGGATTCACAATGGCTGTCGACTAGCCATCGGCCCGGACGGCAAACTCTACGCCAGCACTGGTGACACTCAGGGCATGCCTCCAAAACCCTTATTTCCACAAGACCCAAGTAGCTTGGCAGGAAAAATCCTGCGGGTGAATCTGGACGGCTCTATTCCCAGCGACAATCCTTTTGGCAATGCTGTCTGGTCAATAGGACACCGCAATCCCCAAGGCCTGGCGTTCGCTACCGACGGCAAGCTCTACAGCACCGAACACGGCAATATCGGCAAGGACGAAGTCAATCTGATTGAAAAAGGTCGCAACTACGGCTGGCCCGATGTCGAAGGCTACTGCGACAGCCCAGAAAAGCGTTCCTTTTGTGATGCCAACAATGTCAAAGAGCCCCTGGCGCTTTATACACCCGCGCTAGCACCAACGGGGATTGTTGCCTATCAGGGCGATACCTTTCCCCAGTGGCAAGGCAAGCTGTTTTTTAGCAGTCTTAGAGGCACCCAGTTGCGTATGCTGACGCTTGCCGCAGATGGCAGTATTGCCAAGGATGAGGTGATTATTAACGGCACCTATGGGCGCATTCGCGACGTGAGCGTCGGCCCTGATGGCAAGATCTATATCGCCACTTCGAACCGCGATGGTCGCGGGAGTCCAGCAGTCAATGATGACCGAATTCTGGTACTCGAGCCGCGCTACTAAACCCCTTGTAGCAGGGTAAATGCATAGGGTTCCAGGATGAGCGTAGTGGCTGGTTGAAATACCGTTTTGGCATACGCTTTGGCAGAAGTTCCCCAGATCAGTTGCCAGCGCTGACCATCTGGATTAGGCGGTAAAGTAAAGCTGGTCGCTTTAGCCCCGTGAAAGATCAACAGAAAGCTATCATCACCCAGGATTTCCCCGTGATTATCTTTTTCAAAAAAGGCTGAGCCACAAAGCAACATGCCAAGAGCACTCTGCTGCTGATCCAGCCAATCTTCTAACGTCATCTCGTGCCCGAGTGGATGCCACCAGGATACATCTTTGCAAATGCTGGGGCCAAAACGTCCGCTCAAAAAGTTACGCCTTCTGAAACCTGGATGATATTTTCGGTAATGAATCGTCTTTTTAACAAAGTCCAGAAACAATTTTTGCCGTTTATCTAAATCCCAGTGATACCAGTTGAGTTCGTTATCCTGACAGTAAGCGTTATTATTTCCCTGTTGTGAGCGGCTTAGTTCATCACCACCTAGTAGCATCGGTACACCTTGAGATAAGAGCAGTGAGCTGATTAGACTGCGCTTTAAAGTATCGCGCTGCTGCATAATCCTGCCGTCCTCGCTGGGACCTTCTACCCCAAAGTTGATACTGAGGTTATCATCATGACCATCTCGGTTGTCTTCGCCGTTGGCGTAATTATGCTTTCGTGTATAGCTGACCAAGTCTTCCAGGGTAAAGCCATCATGCGCCGTGATAAAGTTGACTGAGGCATAGGGTTTGCGACCGCTGCGCGCGTACAGGTCGCTGCTGCCAGCAAGCCGCGTCGCCAGATCGCCTGTTTTGCCCTTGTCGCCCCGCCAGTAGCTCCGCAGGGTATCGCGGTATTTGCCGTTCCACTCTGCCCAGTGCCAGGGAAAGTTGCCGACCTGATACCCCCCGTAGCCAACATCCCAGGGTTCAGCAATCAGCTTCACTCGGGACAGCAGCGGGTCCTGCTGGATAATTTTAAAAAAGCTCGAGAGCATATTGACATCAAAAAACTCCCTGGCCAGTGCAGATGCCAAATCAAAGCGAAAGCCGTCCACGTGCATCTCCTGCACCCAGTAGCGCAGGCTGTCCATGATGAGTTGCAATACATAGGGATTACCCACATCAAGGGTGTTACCGGTTCCGGTATAGTCCATGTAGTACTGCGGTTTTTCAGGATGGAGCTTGTAATACGAGCGATTATCAATGCCCCGAAAGGATAGCGTTGGCCCCAGATGATTGCCCTCACCCGTGTGGTTGTAAACCACGTCAATAATGACCTCGAGTCCTTTCTGATGCAAACGCCTGACCATTTCCTTGAATTCATTCACCGCATTCAAGGGCTGGCTGGCATAACTGGGTTCAGGCGCAAAGAACGACAAGCTGTTATAACCCCAGTAGTTTGTCAGACCCAGCTTAGCCAGGTGCAGGTCAACGACTTTCGCATGAACCGGCAAAAGCTGTACAGCGGTAACACCAAGCTCCTGAAGATGGGTGATGATAGGCTCGCTGGCGAGCCCCAGATAGGTGCCTCGTAACTCAGCTGCTACCCCTGGATGTAACTTACTGATACCCTTGACGTGCGTTTCATAGATGACGGTATCTTCCCAGCTTGTATCCAGCAAGCGATCTCCCTGCCAGTCAAAGCCATTATCTAGCACCACCCCCAGAGGCGCTTCTGCGGCATTATCCCTGAGGCTTGCTATCCGATCATTGGCACTACCCAAAGGATAGGCAAAGAGGCTATCTCCCCACTTCGGCGAGCGCCCAAGTGCCCTGGCATAGGGATCGAGTGCTACTTTCTTATGATTGAAGCGATGCCCTCTCTCGGGATCAAAAGGTCCATACACCCTGTAGCCATAGAGCTGTCCTGGTTTAAGCCCTGGCACAAATCCATGCCAGACTGGACCGGTTCGGTCAGGCAAACTCAGTACATAGCGTGGCTGACCATCCTCAGCGCGCTGAAAGAGCAGCAGTTCCACCTCATAGGCGTGTTCAGAGTACAGCGCAAAGTTCACGCCCCCCTGACTGTAGTGCGCCCCCATAGGATAGGGCTGCCCCGGCCAGATATCGCGGGTGGCATAGCGGATAGGTTCTTCATTGTGCGTTTTCGTTCTAGCCATTTACCTCATCACTTCACAATCACATTAACAAAATGACTCTTGTAGCTTACCGCCTGACAACCCAGCAAAAACCCGGTTTCGGGCCGACTTTAAAGGACGGGTCGCCGAGTACCAATTCGCGTACGCTGCTCAAAGGCATAGGCGAGCTGCAAAACTGACAGATCGGCGCGGTGACGCCCTACAATCTGTAAACCGACTGGCAAACCAGAGACGCTAAAACCAGCAGGTACCGATATGGCAGGTAAGCCAGTAGCTGATATCAGATAACAGCTTTTCATCCAGTCGATATAGGTCTCCATCGCAACACCATTAATTTCGCTGACGAAGGCTTGGGCTACAGCAAAAGGCAAGACCTGAACCGTGGGCAAAACCAGAAAATCCACCTCTGTCATAAACGCCCGCATGTGGTGATAGATCTCGCTTTGTTTCTCAAAGGCTCGAGCAACCTGCTCACCCGTAAGCTTCAGACCTTCTTCAGCATTCCAGATGATGGTGTCTTTGAGTTTGTCGCGGTGCTCGAGCAGATGCTGCTTGTGTGCCTGCGCAAAACTCCAGGCGCGCAGGGTCTTAAACACCTCATCAGCATCCTGAAAGTCCGGCTTATCGAGAGTAATGTCGCAACCTAAAGAGGTAAACGTTTCAAGCTGTGCATCAACAATGGCACGCACCTCCGCCGCAACGGGCATATTTGGCAAATCACTCAGCCAGGCCACACGGCAGCCAGCAAAGGAACGCTCCAGAGAGGTTTGAAACATGGCCGCTGGGTCCGTCAGGCTAATTGGAGAACGGTCATCGGCACCAGCAACAGCTGAGAGCATCAGGGCGATATCCTCAACGCTGCGTGCCATGGGCCCATCGACCGATAACGTAAAGTGAGCCAGTTTTTTAGGCCAGCTGGGAACCCGACCTGGTGACGGGCGAAAGCCCACAACATTGCAAAAACTAGCCGGATTGCGAAGCGAACCCCCCATATCACTGCCATCTGCCAGCGGCAGCATGCCACAAGCTAGCGCTACTGCTGCCCCCCCACTGCTGCCACCACAGGTTTTTTCTGTATCGTAGGGATTTCGGGTCGCCCCGAAAACTGCGTTAAAGGTTTGAGAGCCCGCACCAAACTCAGGCGTATTGGTCTTCCCTATCGTAATAGCCCCCGCAGCCTTCAGGCGCTCGACAATCAGGCTATCTTGCACAGGTACATGATCCTGATAAATAGGTGAACCATAGGTCGTGCGAATATCCTTGGTATCCTGTAAATCCTTGTGAGCCACTGGCAAGCCGTGCAAGCGTCCCAGAGACTCCCCTCTGGCCTGTTTGTCATCAGCGGCTCTGGCCTGCTCGAGCGCCCGCTCAGCAACCAGTGTCACGATCGCATTTACCTTTGGGTTCAGCTGCTCAATTTGCTGAAGATGCGCTTCCATTACCTCAGTGGCAGACAGTTCTTTTTGTCTGATACGCCTGCCCAATTCACTGGCACTCAGCCAACACACATCCTGTGACTGCATGTTTTTGCCCTCCATAATGACTACCCAAAGCGTAAGCAGTCTAAAGCTACTGCTCCTAGTCTAACAGGTATGCTTTAGGTCATGACTTTGCGACGCTATCAACGTATCACAGAGGTACTCAGCAAACGGCAACCCGATCTTAGTATTCTGGCTGAAGACGTCTATAAACCTCACAATCTCTCAGCCATGCTCCGAAGCTGCGACGCGATTGGCGTTGCCACAGCTCACGCAGTGCATCCCACAGGTGGTATCCCGACCTATAACGATACCAGTGGCAGCGCGGAAAAGTGGGTAAAACTTGTGGTACACCCCAGCATTGAGCAGGCGGTTGCCAAGCTTCGAAGCCAGAACATGACTCTCTATGCTGCCCATCTTTCACAAGAGGCACTCGACTACCGCGACGTGGACTACAGCAAGCCCTGCTGCATTGTTTTTGGCAATGAAAAGGCTGGCGTGAGTGCAGAGGCTGCCACTTTGGTGGATCAACACATCATCATACCCATGATGGGTATGGTTGAGTCGCTCAATGTTTCAGTCGCTACTGCGGTCATTCTCTTTGAAGCGCAGCGGCAACGCCGCGAAGCTGGACTCTATAACAGGCCCCGCTACACGCCTGAGGAACTCAACACCAGAGCCTTTAAATGGCTTTATCCCCGTGAGGCTGCGCAGTTAAAAGAGCAGGGCAAAGCCTACCCGACCATCAT
This sequence comes from uncultured bacterium, assembly GCA_964655595.1. Lineage (GTDB taxonomy): Bacteria > Deinococcota > Deinococci > Deinococcales > Trueperaceae > CAZZPQ01. The sequence continues at coordinate 24,301 of CAZZPQ010000010.1, read as the reverse complement.
TCCAGAACAGTTATCTGAGTAGCAATGGGCTATAGGCTATGGGCAATGAGCAATGAGAATTGTGTCGATTCCTTTATCTTCTTGCCTTCAGCTCATCGCCTGACCGCTGAGTGCCTGACAGCATTTCAGCACCCAAACGTGCGCAGTGACCCAATCTAAAGCCTGGCAGACAGTACACTAGGGTCGTGAGACTTTTCTTGCTTATCCTTTTATTCTGCCAGCTCACCCTTGCTGAAGTGCGGCTCGAGCCCATAGCTGGCGGCTTTGAAAAACCCATAGGCATCGTTCATGCCGGGGACCATTCGGGCCGCCTGTTTATTGTGACGCAGGGTGGCGTCATCCATGTCATGCAGGACGGACATCTCGATGTTTTTTTAGACATGAGTGACATGGTTATTCAAACAGGGGCAGAGCGCGGTCTGCTGGGTTTGGCTTTTCACCCTGAGTTTGCTGACAATGGCTATTTTTTTCTTAACTACATGAATCTCGAGCACGCTACGGTGATTGCGCGCTGGCAGGTAAGCGCTGACGGTCGAGTACAGCCTGACAGCCATACGGTGCTCATGAGCTTTGAACAGCCCTTTAGCAACCACAACGGCGGTCACCTGGCTTTTGGACCGGATGGCTATCTCTATATCGCCAGCGGCGATGGTGGCGATGGCGGCGACCCTCGGCAATACGGACAGGCACTTTACAGTCCCCTGGGCAAAATCCTGCGAATTGACATTGACGGCGCCGAACCCTATAGCATCCCTGCTGACAATCCCTGGGCGGCTTCGCCCGATGCTGTCAAGGAAATCTGGTCCTATGGCTTAAGAAACCCCTGGCGCTTCAGCTTTGACCGACTGAACGGTGATATGTATATTGGTGATGTGGGGCAGGACATGTACGAAGAAATCAACCTTCAACCTGCTGGGCAAGCTGGCCTTAACTTTGGCTGGCGCACCATGGAGGGCTTTAGCTGCTTTAATCCTGAGAACTTTCGTGAACCACTGCCCGACTGCGATAAGAGCGGCCTGACCCCGCCCATACTGGCCTACAGTCACGATGAGGGACGCTCAGTAACCGGAGGCTATGTCTACCGAGGCACAGAGTTGCCCTGGCTTTATGGCGCGTATCTTTACGGAGATTTTGCCTCTGGGCGAATCTGGCAAGCCAGACAGCAGGACGGCGTGTGGCAAGCCTCCCTGCTGCTCGAGTCAGGGCTGAATATCTCGAGTTTTGGCGAGGATGAAGCCGGTGAGCTGTATCTTCTTGACTATGGCAGCGGCACCCTTTACCGCCTGAGCGCACCTTGAGACAACTGCCCATAGCGGAAACAGTCCAGCGTGTGGTCCATTACCATACCGGTCGCCTGCATATAGGCATACGCCACAGTTGAACCAACAAACTTAAACCCCCGCTGCCTGAGGTCTTTGCTTAAGGCGTCAGATAGCGCAGTACTGGCAGGAACCTGACTTTTAGCCTGCCAGTGATTGATCAGCGGCACACCATCCACAAAGCCCCAGATGTAGCTGTCAAAGCTGCCATATTGCTCCTGAACCTTGAGAAACGCCCTGGCATTGCTTACCGCTGCCTGCACCTTCAGACGATTGCGGATAATGCCCGCATCATTCAGGAGTTCGGTGGTCTTTTCATCGGTATACAAAACAATGCGCTCTGGATCAAAACTGTCAAAGGCCCGCCGGAAGTTCTCACGTTTTTTGAGGACAGTCAGCCAGCTTAAGCCCGCCTGAAAGGTCTCGAGTACCAAAAACTCAAAGAGCCTCTGGTCATCGTGAACAGGCACACCCCACTCGATATCATGGTACTGCTGGTAGACTGGGTCAGCCGTAACCCAGGCGCAGCGCTGTAGCGGCGTCACCATGTTATCTCTGGGGCAAATGGCATCACTGGGGTAGGACGTATTTGAGCATCATCACAAAATGACTGATACTCCCTGCCAGCACAAACAGATGCCAAAACTCGTGAAAGCCAAAAACCCCTGGGATCAGGTTGGGCTTTTTGAGTGCGTAAATGACGGCTCCCACCGTATAAAAAGCGCCACCCAAGCCCAGCCACACCAGACCACCATAGGGCATCGTCTGGGCAATCGGCATAATTGCAATCATAGCAAGCCAGCCCATCAGCAAATACAAGCCTGTGTAAAGCCAGCGTGGTGCGCGCATCCAGACGATCTTGAAGATAAAACCCAGCAGCGCAAAACCCCAGACCACCCCAAAAATCGACCAGCCCCAGGCCGCTTTACCGGCTTGCAGCGTCACCAGCGTCACAGGGGTATAGGTTCCAGCAATCAGGGCAAAAATGGCAATATGATCAAAACGCTTCAGTGCCGCCAGCACCCGCGCACTGACATTCAGGCTGTGGTAGAGCGTACTGGCAGTGTAGAGCAGAATCAAACTCACGCCATAGATAGTAAAGCTCACCATACGCCAGGGTTCGCCAGCCGACAGTACCAGCAATACCACCAGACCCACAATGCTCAAAAGCGCTCCTGCCAGATGCGTCAGGCTGTTGATGGGTTCGCGAAACATGCGCAGTAACCACTGCGGAAAGGGGGGTTTTAAAGTCATACTTTATGCTAGCAAAAATCTATGAGAAAGCCAGTTCGCAAACCGCGTCCATGTAGCCCGTCGTCAAGCCGCGCACATTGGTAATCAGGGGCTTGCGCCATGGCAATGCGGCGTCTGCAGACAAAACACCTAGTTGCTCGAGCAAGCGCACCACAAAGGCTTCTCTGGCTTGCTGATTGCCATCATCCACCTTGAGTGCAATACCCAGTGGTCCATAGGGACTCTCTCTTAAAGCCATACCGTAATAGCCTTCTGCGCCTCGCTTGGCAGCTAAGCCCGGGACAAGTCGCATGAGTACTGTGTCTATAGCGCCCTCACCCGCAACCAGTTCAGGATGCTGGCGCTTGGCCTGAAAGGTGCGCTCGAGTCCGTCTTTATAGGCTGGCGGTGCAAGGTCTGGCGCAGCCAGTTGGCTGAACAGCCAGGCAGCCGCCTCCAGAGGCAGGCTAAAGGCAGGCACACTGCAACCATCAATACCATAGGGAATCGTCTCAAGACCCGATAAGTCCCGCATGATACGCATAATGAGCTGCTGTACCGGATGCTCAGGCAATTCATAACCCGCAGCGTCGGCACCTAGTGCCAGCGAAACTGCCAGCATGCCGCTGTGTTTCCCGGAGCAGTTGTTGTGAAGCGCGCTGGGGTTTTCTCCGGCCTGCTCGAGTACCTGGCGCGCTACCTTGTTGATGGGCGGATGCGCACCACAGGCCAGCTGACTTACCTCCAGACCAAGCTTCTTTAAGAAACCCAGGGCAACCGAAGTATGCTTATCTGTCGCCTCATGCGAAGCGCAAGCTAGCGCCAGTTCTTCAGTTGTTACCTTAAAGCGCTCAAACGCGCCACTCTGGAATAAGGCCTGCGCCTGAAATGCCTTGGCGGAGGAGCGCATAGGCACATAGCGCTGATACTCCCCTGCTGAGGCAATCACACGACCTTGGGCATTCACTATCGCTAAACTGACCAGATGCCTGTTCTCAACCACATCAGCCCGGTAGCTATGAATCACTGCTGTCATAGATCATCCCTTTTTCTGCAGAATTGGTAGATTGAGCTGTATCACGATTGACCGTGCAGCCCGCCAAACGACTTGCGTACATTTAGCCATCTTCGCACAAAGTGCAGCAAATATGATACAACTGTGAACGGTATGCGACCGGCAGCACTTCTTGATACCATCGTTATTGCTGGAGTTGGTTTAATTGGTGGCTCAATTGGTCTGGGTGTCCGCGAGCGGTTCATGGCCGAAAGAGTCATTGGCTTTGATCAGAACCCTGAGGTACTCGAGCTAGCCCTGGGGCGCGGCGTCATCGACGAAGCCAAGCTGACGGCAGGGGACTGGCTTGCAGATGCCAATCTCCTCATCCTGGCCCCGCCTGCCAAATCCATTGTACCTCTGGCGCAAGTACTCGAGCCTTTTCTCGGACCTCACACAGTCATCACTGACGTAGGTGGCATCAAGTGCGAAATAGCAGCGGCACTATCGCATCTGCGCTTTGTCGGTGGTCACCCTATGGCAGGCAGCGAAAAGGCTGGTGTTGAACATGCCTCTGCTGCACTGCTGGAAAACGCTGTTTGGGTGCTGACACCCGAGCGTAGAACAGACCCGGCCGCACTGGCACTGGTAAGGGAGTTTGTCACGCATCTGGGAGCGCGTCCGGTAAAAACTACCCCTGAGCGCCACGATCATATGGTTGCAGCCATCAGCCATGTCCCTTATCTGTCAGCGGTCGCCCTGACCCAACTCATCGCCCAGGACGAGGACATGGAACTGATGATGCTCCTGGCCGCCGGTGGCTACCGCGATCTGACCCGCATTGCCTCCGGTAATGCCCTGATGAGCCGCGATATGGTACTGGGTAACCGCACAGCCATTCGCGATACTCTGGGCAAGCTGAGGCGTGAACTGGAGCAAATTGAGTCGCTGCTGGATGATGAAGGCGCACTTTTGACACTTGCTGAAAATGCCAAGCGCACGCGGGACAGCTTTCCAATAGTCAAACGTAGCCTGTTACCAGCAAAGTATGAAATTGTGGTTGCCATGGCAGATAAACCAGGCATGCTGGCAAAAGTCACAGGTGTGTTGGGCAAAGCAGATATCAATATCAAGGACATTGAAATGCTGGGCATTCGCGAGGCAGGTGGTGCTGTCAGGCTGGCCTTTGAGGATGACCGGCAACTGAGACGGGCCATTCAGATTTTGCGCGCCAACGACTTTGAGGTTATCACCCGCAACTAACTCACCTTACGCCAGCACCGTAGCTCCCCCTGGTCATTGCGTTCACGTAGTCGGGTGTAGCCGCAGGCAAGCCTTGGCGGCCCTTAGGCCAACGCGACAATCTCGCCTAATACCGAGCCCGATAAACTGCTTAAAGATTTGAAAAGTACTTCCCTGCTTCTTACTCGCTCTGCTCGGGATAAACTCAAGGATTTATCCGGGACTGGTATTACATCCACTGCACTCGCAATGGCACAGTAAGTAAGGCAGGCAAAGAAAGCACGATGTGAATAACTTGATAGTTTTTTAGGTATGAATTTAAAAGTGCTTAGGATTTATCTGTGTGATTTAGAATATACATAATATTCATAGTTGTATTACAATAGGCTTGTGCCCTCGGCACGAATGACTTAAAAAGGACCCCGCTATGATTCTCAATCTTGAACCCAATATCGCAGTTATCAGCTCAGAGGACAGCTTTGCCTTTCAGGTGATGGCCCAGGCCGTTCTTGAAAATCGTCCCAGTTTTAAAACCATCAGCGCAGAGCTGAACGGGCAAAAAGCCAGCATCTTCACCCGCCGTATCGGGGGTCGTGACCACGCTTTGCGCAGTGAAAGCCTGTTTATACAATCACCCAGTGTCAACTACATTTTGAACAAGCGCGATCTCGAGCGTATCCTGACCAACAGCCAAAACTAAATCATGCGCCAGACTTAAGAGCATGTCACGGCATGCTCTTTTTGATTTGGCGGTAGAGCGCGCCCTCAGCTACGCCCTCAGGCTTAAGCTTTTACCCGAGAATGATCCCCAGGTTCTGCACCAGGGGCTCGAGCTCTGGTATCTGAAAACCCGCTTTGCCTACCGTATTTCACTCGCTGACATCATCACGGTGCTGCAAAGCTACCCAGGTCAGGGTTACCGCTGGCAGGGGGGCAGGCAGGGGGGATGGATAGAGCCAGATCCTTTCGCACTATCAGACTGACACCAGGCGCTGCTCAGCGCAGTAAACATTGCCCCTACCCTGCCGCAAAAAACCTACCAGCGTCATATTAAAACGCTTAGCCAGCTTAACAGCCAGACTCGAGGGCGCCGAGACTGCGCAAAATACGGGAAGCCTGGCTACCAGTGCCTTTTGTACCAGCTCAAAACTTGCCCGCCCACTGACCAGTAGCAGGCAGTCAGCAAGCGGCAGTTTGGCATTTAGCAGCGCCCAGCCCAAGAGCTTATCGAGAGCATTGTGTCGCCCAACGTCCTCTCGCAGTGCAAGCAGCTCGCCAGCCTGGTTAAAGAGCGCTGCCGCATGTAAGCCACCCGTTTGAGCAAACAGACCCTGCGCCGCTCTTAGACGCTCAGGCAACTTAACAAGCATCTCAGCTGCTACACCAAAGCCCTCTGGCAAAGGTTCAAGACCACGCCGCTCGAGCCCTTCGAGCGCTGCCTTGCCACAGAGCCCACAGGCACTACTGACAAAAAAGTGGCGCTCGAGCGTTGCCAGATCCGGCAAATGGCTGGCGCGCAGGCTGACATTCACGATGTTATAGCGCTGAGACGCTCCCGCCTCTGAAGCCAGACAATAATCTATACTGACGATATCGCCCTGCTGCTGAACAAGCCCCTCACTGAGCAGGAAACCTGCTGCCAACTCAAAGTCCTGGCCGGGCGTGCGCATCGTCACCGCGACGCTGCGGGTCTTGCCTGCCGCACTCAGGCGAATCTCCAAAGGCTCTTCAGCCACCAGATGGTCTTTGCGGACAGCCTGGAGTCCAGCCGCGTCAAAGGCGCGTTTGCTAACAGCAACCTTGGCCTTGACCCGAACGCTCATACCCGCAGGGACGCTTCTTTGACACTGTGACCGCGCTCGAGTTTGGCAGTAATATCCTTGTAGGCTGGAATCTGGGCGAGCGGTGAGCGCAAATGGCGATCAATCAGGGTATTGGCTTCCGGCCAGTGCACCTGTAAACTTCCCTTGGCCACATCAGCCAGTCTGACCCTGCCCTGATAGCGACCAAAGGCATTACTGAGCTTGACCGCCTCACCTTCTGCAAGACCCAAGCGGCTGGCATCCACAGGATTCATAAGGATATCGTCCCGCTGAGCGCCTCCCAGTGAGTCTGTATCCTCATGTACCATGCTGTTAAACTGCTTGCCCCGACGCGTCACCACCACAAAGCTATCTGCCTCAGACTGGCGCTCGGGCAACTGGGTCAGCTTAAAACGCGCTTTACCATCCGGCGTAGGGAACTGCCAGTCACGGCAGAGCATCTCACCGCCATACTGAAAGCTGTCACCCTTTTTGTGCAGGTGCTGAATGCCGTCGTAAAAGGGAATGACTCGAGCAATTTCCTCCCGAATCGCGGCCGTTGAGGCAAACTGCAACTTATCCCGAAGCTCAGGACGCAACCGCGCTGCCAGCTCACCAAAGACCTGCCACTCGGGTCGCGCTTCTGCTATGCGCGGTCCAGGAATCTCAGGGCTGAAGATGACGCGCCGTTCGGTGCTGGTCTCAGTTACCCCTCCCGGAATCTCATAGCGCGTCATGGCGGGTAGCAGCAAAACGGTATCGGCTGGCGAGATAAACATCTGGCTCGAGAGCGCAATATCCATATGCACCCGCAGTGGAATCCTGCCGAGCGCTTCGTCGACGGCCTGTGGATCAGGCATGACCTCCCGAAAGTTCCCCCCTACGGCCAAAAGCACATCGATTTCACCTGCGAGTGCGGCGTCAAGCATCTCGGGTGTGGTGGTGGCTGCACTCGTTGGAACCTCAAAGCCCCACTGCGCCGAAAGCTGTGCAGCACTGTCTACGCCCACAGGCAATCCACCTGGCAGCACACCCGCATAGGCCCCCATCTCCGCACCACCCTGCACGCCAGAATGTCCCCGAATCGGCATCAGACCACAGCCAACGCGCCCAACAAAGCCCTTACTCAGTGCCAGATTGACAATCGCTTGTACATTGTCTTCACCACAGTGATGCTGTGTTACCCCCATACCCCAGACAAAGATGGCCTTATCCGCCTGCGCCAAAAGGCGCGCGTATTCGCTCATACGGTCTCGCGGCACAGCGCTGGCAGACTCAAATGTTTCCCAGGGCGTCTCTCTCAGATAGTGCGCCAGATCAGCAAAGCCCTCGGTATGCTGGCTGATAAACGTGTCATTCAGCCAGTTCTCCTGAATCATGGCCTTGAGCGCTCCGTGTAAAAACGCCTGGTCACCCCCCGGCTGAACCTGAAAAAAATAATCGCTGATTTTGGTGCCAAACAGCGCACTCTCAGCGTCCGAGGGCACCCAGTAAGCGTCCATACCAGGCTCGAGATAAGGATTGATAAACGCCACCTTGGTACCTGCTTTTTTAGCGTGGAAGAGGTATTTCATGATGAGTGGCTGGTTTTTTGCCGGATTCGACCCGATAAAACTGATGACGTCCGTGCCAATCAGGTCAGTATAGGAACAGGTCGTGGCAGCGACGCCCAGCGAGGCTTTCAGCGCAAAGGTACTGGGCGAGTGACAAATCCGCGCAGCATTATCGATATTGTTGCTGCCCATTGCCCGCACAGCTTTCTGCACCGCGTAATAGGTTTCGTTGGGAATACCCCGACTGGTCAGATAAGTATAGCTGCGCTCGGGCAGGGTTTCTTTTAGGCGCTCGGCAATCAGCCCCAGGGCCTCATCCCAGCTCAGCCGCGAAAAGCCGCTATCAGCGCTGCGACGTATCATTGGATGCGCCAGTCGGCCCAAGTCACGAAGGTCACGTGCGCGCATGGTTTGCAAGGCTTCAGGGTAGCCAAGGAGTTCTGGTCCCAAAGCAGGCATCGTATTCAGGCGCAGTAGCCGCAGCCGTATATTACACAGGTGAATCCCTTCGACGGTCCAGTCCGTCATACCACTTGTCCCCAGTGCGCAGCCATCACACACACCATCATTCAAAATACGGTAGGCATAGCCCAGATTGTCGCGGTTCTCCCAGCCTGCGCGGAAGACCTCAGCAAAGTTTTCCAGGTGTTTGAGCGGTTGCCGCGTTGCCCAATGCTCTGGCGTCAAACCCTTTTTGGGCGCTTTAACAAACTTCTTGGGTCGGCTCGAGAATACTCCCATGAACCTATCATACTGTACCCATCCAGCAAGACCAGTATGGATTTCAGCGCCTGACAAACTACGAGAAGCCAAAAGCAGGATTGCCAGAACCTGTATACGGTAGCTTTCGCAAGGTCAGTGAATCACAAAGCATTACCACGAAACATCTAGCCAAGAGATAATCGCGCCTGACGAAAGTGCATGCCTGACTTCTCTGCAAAAGCTATACATTTGAAGGCCCAGTATGACGAGTATTTCTGTGATTTACCTAGCGTTTCCACGAAGCATCCTTGAGGATGCTTCGTGCGACCTGGGGGAGTTGAAATCTAGACGCTAAGACGTCTCAAGGTTTTGTCGTGGAACTGCTTACCGAAGGTGGAAACCCAAGATCTCGCCCAGCTATTGGCATATCTGCGCAACTCTGCTACACTACTTGTAGTATGGCATGGCGAATGATGACAAGTAAGCTCTGTTGCGGGTAGTCCTTCACTAACCGTCACAGGGCGCTGTCGCAAGCGCCCATTTTTTTTGGACTTAGGATTCATACTTAGGAGCAATCATGCGATTTCAGCGAATGCATCGTTTATCAGTAGTAAAGGCAAAATAACGCCGACCTGACTCTGGAAGAAAGTAGCCAGTGGTCAGACTATGACACATCAATGTGCCACGCGGCGCATCTGACAAAAGGCATTGCAAGACTGGATTCAAACACAATCTTATGGAGGAAGTATGACAACCGAAGCATCACCATCTAAACAAACGTTTTACGCAACCACCCCCATTTTTTATGTGAATGCCGAACCACATATTGGGCACGCCTACACCACCACGCTGGTCGATGTCGTCACGCGCTATCACCGCCTGCGCGGCGATGACACTTACTTTCTGACAGGCACCGATGAACACGGCGAAAAAGTTGCCAAGGCGGCCGCAGCCAACGGCATGACACCAGAAGCCTACACCGACCTGATTGCAGGCAAGTTCCGCGATACCTGGAACCATATGGGCATTCAGTACGACGAGTTTATCCGCACGACTGAAACGCGGCACAAAAAAGTTGTGCAAGAGATATTGCAACGCGTCTACGACAGCGGTGACATCATCTACGGTGAGTACAGCGGGCTTTACTGCGTGGGGGCAGAGCGCTTTGTTACCGAAAAAGAGCTGGTTGATGGCAAGTGCCCAGACTCTGACGCGCCGCCTGAGTACCGCACCGAGGCCAACTACTTTTTTCGCATGGAGAAGTACCGCCCCTGGCTGCGTGAATACATCGAAGACAACCCGGACTTTATCCGACCAGAGCGCTACCGCAATGAGGTCTTAGCGATGCTGCGTGAACCGATTGGCGATCTGTCCATAAGCCGTCCACGCAAGCGTGTGCCCTGGGGGATTCCCCTGCCCTGGGACGAGGAGCATGTCTGCTACGTGTGGTTTGACGCGCTGATCAACTACTACTCAGCACTCGAGTCCCGAAATCTCACCGGGCGCTATTGGCCGGCGGTCAATCACTTTATCGCCAAGGATATCGTCAAGCCGCACGGGGTCTTTTGGCCCACCATGCTCAAGGCAGCCGGGATTCCCATCTACAAGCACCTGAACGTGCACGGCTACTGGCTCAGTGACGAGCGCAAGATGAGCAAGTCATTAGGCAATGTGGTGCGTCCGCTGGACTTGCAGAAAAAGTATGGCAACGACGCCTTTCGCTATTTTCTGCTGCGCGACATGACCTTTGGGCTGGACGCCAGCTTCAGCGAAGTGGGTCTGGCTGAGCGTATCAACAGCGACCTGGCACACGATCTGGGCAACCTCTTGAATCGCACGCTGGGAATGCTCTCACGCTATACAGATGGCAAGGTACCCGCAGCCGGTCCGCTCACAACCGACGACGAGGCGCTGCGTGACGCCTTTATCAGCCTGCCCACTAAAGTCAACGACTATATCGACAACCTGCAGTTTGAGCGGGCGATTGAAACCACGCTCGAGTCCGTGCGCAAGGTGAATAAATACATCGCTGACAGCGAACCCTGGGTACTTGCCAAAGACCCAAACCAGTCCGAGCGTCTGCACACGGTGCTCTACAACTGCGTCGAAGCGCTGCGCTGCGCTAGTATCATCCTTGACCCGGTCATCCCGGAAAAAGCCAAAGAGCTGCGACGTCAGTTAGGGCTTGAAACCTTAGACTTCACGCTATGGAGCGCTGGCGAATGGGGCGTGACACCGGCAGGCACCCAGACTCAGGCAGGCGAACCGCTCTTCCCACAGATTGATATGTCGGCGCTCAAGGAAGCGATTGAACAAGGGGAAGCGCCACTCGAGCACAAGCCTGAAGTAACGATTGATGACTTCGCCAGACTCGAGCTGCGCGTTGCCGAAGTCACCGCCTGCGAACCCCACCCCAAAGCGGATAAGCTGCTGGTGCTAAAGGTCAAGGTCGGCCCAGAAGAGCGCAGCATTGTTTCCGGCATCAGGCAGTGGTACCAAGCAGACGAACTGGTCGGCAAAAAAGTCATCATTGTAGCCAACCTGAAACCTGTCAAGCTGCGCGGCATTGAGTCACAGGGCATGATTCTATCGGCAGAAGACAGCCATGGCAATCTGAGTGTCAGCGCTCTTGACAGGGATATTGCCAGCGGTAGCGAGGTCAGGTGAGTAATGAAGGTGGCGTGACCTGCTCCAATTTCCAGCACGAATGCGCTGTGAAGGCGTACGTGCTATTCTAGAAGCAAACGGTTTTCTTATCACACGAAGCAAGGGCAGTCATAATCGGTTTCGAAGAATGGGTGAGCAGCCTATCGATATACCAACCACCAGCGGACGCTTTGTAAAGCGCACCTACCGCAAGCTTATTGCTAAACGTTTAAATCTGGAGAATCGATGAAACCCATAGAATACTACCTATCATTACCCTATCGCTTAGAAATCATCCCCTTGCCTGCTGATCAGGGGAACGGCTATTACGCACGCTACACAGACTTTGCTCACGGTACCGCACACGGAGACGGCGCTACCCTGGAGGAAGCTGCCAGAGAAGCCAGGATTTCACTCGAGCTCACTCTTGAAGATATGCTTGAACAAGGGTTGAGCATCCCTGAACCAGTTCCCTTTCTGACAGTTGGCTGAACAAAAGTGCCCATACCGATGAAACTACTGGAACAGCTAGAGTCAACGTGGAAAAGTCATGCAATGTAAAGGTAATTAGCACATGATAAAAATAATCCTAGAAGATAGCGAAGCACTGGCAGTCAAGGCTGCCGAGCGCTTCGCTCAACTGGCCCAAAGCGCCATTCAGACACAGGGGCGCTTTAGTGTGCTGCTGGCAGGGGGCAGCACACCCGAGCGCCTGCATCAAATCTTAGCTGAAAGCTACGCCCACACCATCGACTGGAGCAAGGTTTATGTGTTTTTCGGAGATGAGCGCTTTATCCCACCCGATGACCCACAGAGCAATTACCTGATGGCCGTCACTACGCTGCTGGCCTATGTGCCCATTCCCGAAGAAAATATCTTTCCCTTTGTTACCGTAGACACCAGCCCCGAAGAAGCTGCCGAACTCTATCAGGCCGAGCTAAAGCGCTTTTTTGGCGCCGAGCCGAACTTTGACCTGGTCATTCTGGGTATCGGCCCAGATGGGCACACCGCCTCACTGTTTCCCGGGCACCCAGCCCTGCAAGTCAGTGACCGCTGGGTGACAGCGGTGCATGACGCACCCAAACCCCCGCCTGAGCGCCTGACGCTGACCTTTACAGCCCTGAATCAGGCCAGGGTAGTCATGTTTCTGATAAGTGGAGAGAGTAAGGCAGAGGTCAGCGCGAAAGCCCTGCAAGGCGAAAGTGACCCCAGCACTTTACCCATGGTCGGTGTGCGACCCGCCGGAGAGCTGCTTTATTTGCTGGACAAGGCTGCTGCCTCGAGGCTGAACTAGCTGAAGGCTTATACGTCAGACTGCGCTAACACGACGGGAAGTGCGTCACTCGAGTCTGGGTTTTGTAGCACACCGATGCTGCTGTTAGTCCAGCATCAGACTTTCGGGTGTTTCCAGTAGATCGATCAGATGGCTGGTGAACATGGCAGCCTCGGCCCCATCAATCACTCGGTGATCAAAGGACAAGCTCAGGTAGAGCATCTGCCTGGCAGCAATGCTGTCATCGGGCAGAACGACAGGCCGCTTTTTGATGCTGTGAACACCCAAAATGGCAGCCTCTGGCACATTGATGATGGGAAAGCTAAAAAGCCCCCCCAGACTGCCGATATTGGTGATGCTAAACGTCCCACCCCTGACCTCATCTGGACTTAGCTTGCCATGCCTGGCTTTTTCTGAAAGCTGCTGAATCTCCGCAGCAAGTTGCACAATCGACTTTTTATCGACATCGTGAATGACGGGTACCAGCAGACCAGCGTCTGTCGCTACCGCCATACCCAGATGGTAGTAGTGCTTGCGGACAATCTCAGCAGCGGCCTCATCCAGACTGGCGTTCAGCATGGGAAACGCCTTGAGTGAGGCAACCACGGCTTTCATGATAAAGGCCAAATAGGAGAGCTTGACACCTCTGGCCGCCGCTCGAGTCTTGAGTTTTTCACGCAACACAACGAGCGCGCTGACATCCGCCTCATCCACGTGCAGGGTGCGAACGGACTGGAGATGGGACTGGAGCATCTGCTGGCTGATGGCTCGTCTTAAACCGCGTAGGGGTATGCGCTCCTCGAGCCCTGAAGCTGGCTGCTGGGCGTTGTGTAGTTGCTGAGCCTGCGACCTGACATCATCCAGACGTACCCGCCCGTTGGGGCCGCTTCCGGCAACCTCCTCAATATTGATACCCAGTTCTCTGGCTAATTTTCTGGCAGCCGGCACCGCCAGTACCCGCCCAAATGGCCCGCTGATCCTACTGCTCACTGCCTCAGGCGTTCGGCGAATCTGCATGACTGGCTCATCATCCGCCTGGGTATTCGCCTTAAAGAGGCTGAGTTTGTCACCCTCATCTTCAACGCCTTCCTCGGCTGTCATGGCCTTGGTTTCGCTGACATCCACCTTGGCACTAGCGCGTTCTGCCAGCAAAGCAATCGGGCTATGTACCGCAACGACATCGCCCTCTTTGACCAGGTATTTCTCGAGCACACCATGGTAGGGACTGGGCAACTCGACCGTCACCTTATCGGTCATGACCTCAACCAGTGGCTGACCCTCGGCCACCGGCTCACCTTCGGCGACCAACCACTTGAGAATCTCACCCTCAACCACAGATTCTGCAAGCTCAGGCAGCAAAAACTCTTTGGACATACCTAAGCCTAGCAGTTTGGGGCAGTTTCAGCCAGCATTTTTGCAACGCTTGGACATTAGCCGCGCTATAGTGAGCGACATGAATCCCCAAAGTTTTCGTCTACCGCGCAGTACCCCTGAATCTCAGGGCCTTTCCTCCAGAGCACTATCAGGCTTTATAAACAACCTGACAGAGCAGGGTTTAGAGCTACACAGCTTGATGCTGCTGCGCCATGGGAAAGTCATAGCCGAAGGATGGTGGCAACCCTACAGCGCCAAAAAAGTACATTTGCTCTACTCGCTCAGCAAGAGCTTTACAGCAACAGCGATTGGCTTGGCAGTGGATGAGGGACGGCTCAGTGTCGATGACCAGGTCATTGCCTTTTTCCCAGATGATCTTCCGCCTCACATCGGCGATCACCTCGCCGCTATGCGCATTCATCACCTGCTCTCCATGGCAACAGGCCACAGCCAGGATACGCTTGATCCCATGCTCGAGGCGGGCGATAACTGGGTACGCACTTTCCTGTCATTGCCCCCCGAACAAGCGCCGGGCTCCATCTTTTTTTACAACAACGGGGCCAGCTTTATGCTGTCTGCCATCATTCACAAGGTCACCGGGCAAAACCTGCTGGACTATCTACGTCCGCGTCTGCTGGAACCCTTGGGAATTACTGAGGCCCGCTGGGATGAAAACCCGCAGGGCATCAGCCAAGGCTTTTCAGGCTTGCACATAAGCACCGAAAGTATCGCCAGGTTTGGGCAGTTTTATTTGCAGGGAGGTAAGTGGCAGGGACAACAACTGCTTTCCCGCCAGTGGATTGAAATGGCAAGTCGCTGGCACATTGCTTGCGCTTCACCCGGGGAGGAAAGCACTGCAGACTGGGAACAGGGCTACGGCTATCAGTTCTGGCTTTGTCAACATCAGGCTTACCGCGGCGACGGCGCTTTTGGGCAGTTTTGTGTCATCATGCCACAGCAAGATACAGTTTTGGCGATCACTGCCGCAGTCGACAGGATGCAAAGTATTTTAGACGCGGCCTGGTCGCAGCTCTTGCCTGCAATGCACAGCGAAGCCTTGGCTGAAGCCCCAGCTGAGCATAGCTCGCTAGTGAATCAGCTTGCCAACTTAGCTATTCCACCCGTGCAGGGGCAAACGACCTCAGCCATCGCTCAGGCTGTCTCTGGCGTAAGCTATTACTTTGACTCCGAGTTGCAATCTCAAGGCAGATTTACTGAAATCATTGAAACCATCAGCCTCCAGTTTCAGGAAACAACTTGCCTGTTGAACCTACAAACCTCCCAAGCCAACCATCAGCTCAGTTGTAGCTACCAGCGTTGGACTTCCGCCACGACGGCACTGTACGGCTATCCAGCCTCGAGCATTTCAGCGAGTGCTGCCTGGACCAACAGCCAGACCTTTAGCTGCCAGATCATTTACGAAGAAACCCCGCACAGTCTGCATCTTGACTTTCAGTTCGAAGGCGACAAGCTGATGCTAACGCGCCGCTGGAATGTCTCCTTTGAAGCGCTCGAGCCTGCCCAGCTTATTGGCAAGGCTAATAATCAAGCGCCTTCTGTACTGCCCTAAGAATACGGTTGGGTCCGGGCAGATACTCGCGGTCCTGAGCATAGGGATAAGGTGTATCAAAACCCGTCACGCGCAAGGGTGGTGCCAACAGGCTATCCAAAATCTCCTCGCAGATAGTTGCAGCAATCTCCGAGACAAAGTTGAGCGTTCGCGGCGACTCAGATACCAGCACCACCCGCCCTAGGCGCGCCACACTCTGCAGCACCGTCTCTTTATCCCAGGGTAACAGCGAGCGCAGATCGATCAACTCCACAGTAATGCCCTGTTTAAGTAGTTCTTCTGCCGCCTTACTCGTTTCTGCCATGCTGCCACCATACGAGATCAGCACCAGGTCATCACCTTGTTGTCGCAGCTTGGCCTTACCAATCGGAATGGTGTAATCATCCTCAGGTACTTCTTCCTTGATAGCGCGGTAAAGACGCTTGGGCTCCATAAAGACCACCGGGTCATCATCTCGGATGGCACTTTTAAGTAGGCCCTTGGTATCTACCGGAGTCGAGGGATAGAGCACCTTAAGACCCGCCGTATGGATAAAGTGCGTCTCTGGATTCTGCGAGTGATGATGACCCCCTTTGACCCCGCCACCCGCTGGCATCCGCACCACCAGTGGCGCTGAAAACGCACCCCCAGAACGGTGGCGCAGCTTGGCCGCCTGTGAGCTGAGCTGATCAAAACCCGGATACACATAATCGGCAAACTGTATCTCTGCCACAGGCCGCATGCCATGCGCTGCCATACCCACCGCAGCGCCAATGATGGCTGCCTCTGACAAGGGCGTATCAATCACACGATCGGGGCCGTACTTGTCAAAGAGGTTTTCGGTCGCCAGAAACACCCCACCGCGTTTGCCGACATCCTCACCTAGAACAACCACCCGCTCATCGCGCTTCATTTCTTCATCCAGCGTTCTGGCAACGGTTTGTACGATCGTCTGAACTGCCACAAGCTCTCCTCTAGTCCAGGCTCTGACGCTGCTCGAGCAGGTGCGCGGGCAACTCGGCATAGACATCGTCAAACATCCACTCCACCGGCACCGCTCCCGCAGCTTCGACCTCTGCTATTACCGCTGTCATAGTAGCTGCGAGCTCCTGACGCAAAAGCTGCTCTTCTTCTTCAGACCACAAACCCCGCTTACCCAAAAAGCGCTGCATTCTCAGGAGTGGGTCACGCTTTTTCCAGGCGTCCACCTCTTCCTTGGGACGGTAGCGGCTGTCATCATCAGCCGAGGAATGTGCCCCGTAACGGTACACCAGCAGTTCAACCAGCGCTGGTCCTACGCCAGAGCGCGCATTTTCAACGGCTTCTTTCATGACATAGTACGAAGCCAGTACATCCATACCGTCCACCAGATAGCCTGGCATACCGTAGGCCTGCGCCTTAATGGCAATGGACTGTGAGGCTGTCTGCTTGTTGTACTCTGCGCTGATAGCGTAGCGGTTATTTTCGCAAACGAAGACAATCGGCGCACCCTGCACACCAGCAAAGTTGATGGCTGCGTGAAAGTCTCCTTCGCTGGTTGCCCCGTCGCCAAAGGTCGCTACTGCGACCTGTGCCGTATTTTGCAGTTTCATACTAATAGCCGTACCAACTGCTGGTGGGATATGCGAGGCAATGGCGGAGGCTGCGGTAAAGATGTTGTAGTCTTTGGAGCCTGGATGCATGGGCATCTGCCGGCCTTTGGCACTGTCTGCCTGGGTTCCCAGAATCTGACCAAAAATCTCCCGAAGCGAAACCCCTAGTGCCAGACTGATCCCGTAATCACGGTAATAGGGAAAAAGCCAGTCAGTTTTTGCTTTCATCGCATGGGCGACGGCAACCTGCGCCGCTTCGTGACCTGACAGTGGTGAGACAAAACTCGTTTTACCCATGCGCTGCAACATCATAAAGCGCTCATCTAACAGTCTGGCTGCCAGCATATCGCGGTAGAGGCGCCTGAGCTCATCATCAGCCAGATCCATGTCAAAAGACGCCAGCCAGTCACCCGCTTCACTGACCAAACGGATAGGCGCTTCAGTAAACGGTTGGAAGCGTTGAGCATCTCGAATCATACGCATCCTCCTTGGGAAACTCGAGGATTCACAACTCTGTGCTGTTGCAAATCGACACCTGATTGAGCCTCACGTACTCTGAGTAATACCAGCATGCACATCTGTAGTGTAGCACTTCCTG
>CAZZPQ010000010.1:0-6324 GCA_964655595.1 uncultured bacterium | reverse complement strand
CAACCGCCACAACTGCTGCAAGCACCACAGCCTCAGAGAAGGTCGCAGTTAGAGCAGCTGAGGAAAGCGTTGAATCTGCCAGTGTCGAATCTGCCAGCGTTGAATCTGCCAGTGTTGAATCTGGTGGTGTTGAATCTGGTGGTACTGAATCTGGTGGTGCTGAGTTGCGAGAAAAACTCGAGCGCTGGCGCCGGGACACCGCCAAAAAAGAGGACCGCGCTGCCTACTTGATCCTGACAAACGAAACCCTGCAAAGCCTTGTTCAGGCGCAACCCCGGACACGCGACGAACTGGCAGCCATCAAGGGTATTGGGCCAGTGAAACTGGAGCGCTACGGCGAGGCGATTATCGCACTGATCAAAGCGGCCAGTTAGCAAGACAGCTAAATCGAAATGCCGCGTACATCCATAAAAGCGGAAACCTGTTAAACTGCTGTGATGCACAAGGCTCGAGTTTAATCACAGCAATCTATCTGGTAGCACAAGCTGATAACCAGCCAGGCTGTAGCCAGACTCGAGGGAACCACCCACCACGGAATCGGAGGCTTAATGGAACACACACTCTATCGCGGTCTGGATGGTGTCCATATCGACACCAGTCTGATTTGCAAAATTGACGGCCTAAAAGGTGAACTTATCTATCGTGGCTATGACATCTCTGAGCTGGCTGCCAAAGCCACCTATGAGGAAGTCGTGTATCTGCTGTGGCACGATGACCTGCCAACTCAGGCTCAACTGGACGCCTTTCATGACAGCCTGCGCCCAGAATTGGACGTGCCTGATGAAGTTCTCACCATTCTCGAGTCCCTGACCAAAAGCGGGCAACCGATGCACGCCTTGCGTACCGCTGTCTCAGCGCTGGCTTCCTTTGACGAGCAGGCCGATGACCTGAGTCCTGAAAATATACACCGCATCGGTCGTAGCCTCACTGCCAAGTTCATTACCATCACCGCCGCCTATGAGCGGCTGCGCAAGGGACTTAAGCCCATCGCCCCCGACCCTGACCTGAGTCTGCCCGCGAACTTTCTCTACATGCTAAATGGCGAAAAACCCAGCGACGCCGCTACCCACGTCATGGATGTAAACCTGGTGCTGCACGCCGAACACGGCGCGAATGCCAGCACCTTTGTAGCGCGCGCCACCGCCAGTACCCTAACAGACGTCTACAGCGCCATTACCGCCGCCATGGGCTCGCTCAAGGGACCGCTACATGGCGGTGCCAATACGGCTGTAATGAAGGCGCTCGAGTCCATTGGCTCGGTGGAAGCCGTTGAGCCATATGTCATGGATATCCTGTCGAAATCCGGTGGACGGGTGATGGGCTTCGGACACCGCGTCTACCGCGTGCTGGACCCCCGTGCCATCATCTTAAAGGAAGTCTCGCACAACCTTGCCGAGGAATCCGGTAACAGCAAGTGGTTTGACATGAGCCTGGAAATGGAACGCGTTATGGATCGTGAAATGGACAAGCGCGGCAAGCAAATTAAGCCCAACGTGGACTTTTTCAGCGCCAGTGTCTACCGTATGCTCGGTTTTCCATCTGACATGTACACACCCATTTTTGCCGTCGCCCGCATCTCTGGCTGGATGGCGCACCTCTATGAGCAGTATGCTGACAACCGCCTGATGCGCCCCAGACTGGTTTACGAAGGTCCGGTAGGACGCAGCTTCAAATCTCTCGCTGAGCGCAGCTAAACCCCAGGCCCTGGCCGATGACGCTGACGGCCCGGCAACTCAGCAAAACCTACGGCACGACTCGCGCCGTACATGAGGTCAGCCTCGAGCTGCACCAAGGTGAGACCCTTGCGCTACTCGGCCCCAGTGGCTGCGGCAAGAGTACGCTTTTGCGCCTCATCGCCGGACTCGAGCCTCTCACTAGCGGTCAGCTCCTACTGGCAGGTCGTGACATCACACACAGCAGCCCGCAAACACGCGGTTTTGGCATGGTCTTTCAGGACTATGCCCTCTTTCCGCATATGACTGTCGGGCAAAATATCGCTTTTGGCATCGCTCACCTTGGCAAGTCCCTCAAGCAGCAACGGGTGGCAGAACTTCTGGAACTCGTGGGTTTAGCTGGCTATGAGTCGCGCCGTATTCACACACTCTCCGGCGGTGAGCAGCAGCGGGTAGCCCTCGCCAGGGCCCTGGCACCACAACCTGCTGTACTGCTACTCGACGAACCGCTCTCGAACCTGGACATGAGCCTGCGGGAAAACCTCAAACAGGAACTAGCCCACATTCTCTCCCAACTCAATGTGCGCGCCATTTACGTCACCCACGCCCAGGATGAAGCTTTTTTACTGGCTGACCGAATCGCCATCATGAACGCAGGCACACTCATTCAAACAGAAGCGAAAGATAGCCTGTACTTTAGACCTGTCAATGCCTGGGTTGCCAGGTTCCTGGGGCATAAAAACATCTACTCTGCCCAGGAGCTGCGCCACAGCCCCATCCGGCAGGCTGCCGTACTGCGCAGCGATCTTATCCGACTGCAAACTGGTACGCTGGCAGCCGTCGTTCAGTCCGCAAAGCTATACACTGATCGCTATCAGGTTTTGCTTGACATCCCGGCCTGGCAACTACGGGTTCACTGGGAAGGCTACCGGCGCGAGCTGCCGCCAGACATCCGAGCTGGCAGCAAGCTCAATATCATTATTCCAGAAGAAGCCTGGCTGGAATTAGGCTCGTGAGCATCCTGATTCTGGCAGCGGGTGAGTTGCAACTGACAGAGCGCATTCGCACTCTGGCCAGGGGGGCATCTTACATCATTGCAGCGGATGGCGGAGCGCGACATGCTCAGCTACTGGACTGCACACCAGACATCATCGTGGGTGACTTTGATTCGGTGAGTCCTGCAGTTCTCAGTTACTACCAAAGTGTCCCTCAAACGCGCCACCCCAGCGACAAGGATCAGCTTGACTTAGAGTTAGCCTTAGAGTTGGCCCTGCGCGAAAGACCCAGCACGCCCATTATCATCATGGCTGCAACAGGTGGACGCCTGGACCAAAGCCTGGCAGCGGTCTTTATCGCTGCCCGCTACAAAACAGCAGGTTCACACATACAGCTCGAGAGCGGTAAGCAGACTGTCTACTTTCTTGCCGGGCAGGAAAGCCTGAAGCTGAACCTGGTCCCTGGTACAGTCTTCAGTCTGCTCAGCCTGAGCGAAAGGAGTACCGTTAGCCTACAGGGTGCACAGTACGAACTCGAGCACCACCTGTTACCCTTTGGTGTTGGACATGGGGTATCCAACCGCAGCACGGGAGCGTCCTTGCGGCTACGACTTGCGGCAGGGCTGGTACTACTGGTTGTGGAGTATGACCTCGCCTAAAAACATCAAACGTAAGTTCGGCAAATCGCACTGTATGGTAAAATCTACGAAACGATAGACTACTACTGGGTGTGCAGTTTTAAAACTTTTGATAACTCAACACACCCATATGGATATATGGCTAAGGGTCATTGAATGAGGTTCAGGTGTCTGGTTCGCCAACAAAACACTATTTTGAGGCTGTTCCCGTTCTGACAAGCGACAGATTAATCTTGCGCAGCATTGAACCTTCTGACGCCGTTTCTATCATCGAACTATCTGTCTATGATGGTGTTTTTGCAAGCAACGAAACAGAAGCCTTGGTCATTCTCGATAAAGTCAAGCTTGATCAAAAAAAGGGGAACGGTATTCAGTGGGGTATTGAACTTAAAGCGAAAGCTGGCATCATTGGGAGTTGTAGCTATCATCGGGGTTATCAAAATAATATCGGCGAAATCGGTTATGTACTTAAACCCAGGTATCGCGGACAAGGCATTATGACCGAGGCAGTCAAGCTCATTACTGATTTCGGTCTCCATACCATGCGACTACGCAATGTTATTGCTTATACAGAATCGAGTAACCGCGTATCTACCAATGTCTTGCTGCGAGCCGGATTTCATCAAGTTGCCCCTGAACATGATTATATCAAGTTCGCCATTCGGAAACAGGCTTAAAAAAGCTGCTGCAAAGAATGTCGAACAGGTTTGCCAAAAATCAAGGAAGGACTCGAGATGCTTCAGTTTTACATTCCAACTCCCATATCCACAGGGGGATTACAGGAAATTTCCGCGTGACTGCCCTGAGATCTGAGGTAAAGAAGGCAAGGTGGAAACCTGTGCTCTGCTTTAACAAATCATTTGGCCAACTGCGAGCCCTTGGTGTTTCAGGGATGCAAACCTCATGAGTATTACCGATAATCCTTTAATCAACAGATGGCGCAAGCTATTGTGGGTTGATTGCATCGGGGGAGGCATTGCTGGCATCCTGACGCTACTGGCAAGCCCCTGGCTAAGCAAACTGCATCAACTGCCCCTGAATTTGCTTATCCTTATCGGCGTGGTCAATCTGGTTTATGGAAGCTATTCGTTTTCCCTGGCGATGCAGCCCAAACGTCCCAAAATCCTGATTCTGCTGCTGATTGTCGCAAACCTGGCATGGGCTGGCATAGGTGTGCGCTGGGCAATCGTTTTTATCGATACAGCCAGTATCTTTGGGTTTGTACATTTGCTGGGAGAAGCGGTTTATGTGGCTGGTCTGGCGCTTTTGCAGTGGCGCTGGCGTCACCTGTTACTGGTAAGGTGAGTTCATGATTTCGTACTTTGTTCACGCCACATCGACTGATAACGAAACTGGCATCAACTCCGGCTGGTCGAATGTCTCATTATCCGAGCTTGGCCTGCAGCAAGCGGCAGAGCTTGGCAAACTGTTGGCACATCAGAACTTTGATGTCGTGTTTACCTCTGACCTTTTACGGGCGGTTCAAACGGCAGAAATCGCCTTCCCTCTCACCAGAATAGAGCAAGATGTACGGCTTAGAGAAATGAATTATGGGCTTTTAAATGGTCAAGTTGCCGGACATTTCCCTGAAGACCCCTTGTGGTGCATCGAGAACCGCTTTGAGCAGGGTGAGTGCTGCCTGGATGTGCAAAAACAGATCGAAGCGTTTTTAGTGTCGCATTACAAGCCTGGCACATCCATCGCTATAGTTTCGCATCGCTACCCACAACTGGCATTTGAGGTTATTTGCAAGGGTATCAGCTGGCAAGAGGCCATCCAACAGGACTGGAGACTCACTGGCTCATGGCAAGCTGGCTGGGACTACAGGCTTCCCACCTCGAGCCTCTTTGGACACTCTTATGCTGACGACTTGTGAGGTTGATATGATCTCAAGTCATGAAACGAGAGTTCCCATCACAAGCAAGTGATTGCATTCCTTAATAATGCGGGCGCTGTGCTACCCTTTGGTGTTGGACATGGGGTATCCAACCGCAGCACGGGAGCGTTCTTGCGGCTACGACTTGCGGCAGGGCTGGTACTACTGGTTGTGGAGTATGACCTCGCCTGATACCACATGCCCTTCACAGAAGCCCTTTTGTGCGTTACTATTCTCTGATGCTTAGCAAGTCACAGGTCACCCGCATTGCCGCCTATGGTCTCGTTGTGCAGGAGCACAGGATTCTGCTTTGCCGCCTATCCAGGCATCAGTCTTTAGACCCTGGCCGCTGGACACTGCCCGGAGGTGGTCTTGAGTTTGGTGAAGACCCCAGTGACGCCATGGCGCGCGAGGTCTATGAGGAAACGGGGCTTGTGGTACGCCCCAGAGGGATAGCCGGCATTGACTCTCTCAGGATAGAGGAAGCGCAGCGCGATTTTCATAGCATCCGCATCATCTACCACAGTGAACAAACTGACGGGGCACTCAGGAACGAGCTGAACGGCTCGACTGACCTGTGTGCCTGGTGGACCCTTGAAGAGGCGCGAACCCTCCCGCTGGTTGAGCTGGGCAGCGTGGGCCTTGGGCTTGCCTTTGCAGATTCTACTTGACCAGCATGACAGGACAGTGCGCCAGAATAGCAACGCGGTAGCTGATGGTACCCCAGCCTCTGGTCGGGTCAGTCAGGTCAACCGCATGCGACTGTAAAATGATCAGGTCAACCGCATTCTCGCTGGCAAAGTCCAGAATCTGCCGCACCCGCTGACCGTAGACTACGCGAGTACTGACAGCGATACCCTGCGCCTCAAGCTGCTCGGCTACTTGCTTCAGGTCATCGCTCGAGCGCTTCTCGAGCAGGTTGTAAAAGTCTTCAAAGTCCTCGGGGTCGGTATCGGCGATGAGTTCTACCACATGCAGCAGGCTAAGGCGCGCACCTGTATTCAGCGCCGTCCGACCGGCGACCTCCAGGGCCTGACCTGTGTCCTTGCTGTGCCCAACGGGAACCAGTATGTGCTTGAACATGCTTATACCCTTTCCGTTTAATTCCTTAAGGAATTAAACGTGGTCTTGGACCATTGAAA
>CAZZPQ010000009.1:38094-46725 GCA_964655595.1 uncultured bacterium | reverse complement strand
GACTTAAGCGCATGCTGCATCCTTCTTTTTCCGCCTGGCCGTGGGTGCCAGCCTGTGCTGGCACGGCGCACTGAGATTGAAGGATTTGTCGTGGAAGTGCCATCTCTATCAATCTGGACTTTTGCTAGAGGTCTCATGCCCACAAGGTCTTATGTCAACGTGACTTAAGCGCAAGCTGCAATCTTTTTTTCCACCTGGCCAGGGGTGCCCAGCTGAGCTTTGAAGCCTGACCCCTGCTGCTTGTGCAGCAGTCCTTGGCTTGCATTGCTTTAAAGTTGGGCTGCACACCACAAGATCAGTTCGCGCTGCGCATCAGTTTCTGCACCAGATCCGGCACTTTTGATCGCATCGCAGGCATCACGGCTATCCTGTCCAAGAGCCAACAAAACAGCTTCCGCTAGTGTGCCAGTGCGACCTATCCCTGCTGCGCAGTGAATAAGAAGGCTATCGGCTTTCCGGAGACGTCCTGCAATGGTGTGAGCAAGTGCCCAAAAAGTACCGCGATCCGCCGGAACTCCAAAGTCAGGTATTTCATAGCGGATAACTTCGCAGGGCACGCCCACTTCTAGTGCCTTGGCGTACTCTGGCGATTTGGAACGTATCTCGGCAGAATCCGCAAGGCAGACAATCGCAGCAATTTCATGGGAGGCTACTTCGGTCCAGATCTTCCCCAAAGCTTCATGTCGGCCAGGCATACTGTGTAACAAGAGCCGCCCGGGAACACTCTCTGGGAGTTCTACTTGGCGAAACATTTTGCGCACCTTCCTAAGTATCTCCTGGGAATAAGCGGCTGATACCATTTAGTCCCAGCGTCAGCGGTTAAGGATAAATCAGCTAAGCTAAGCAACAAAATCATCATGGCTACTTAAAACCCGACCTTGCAAGATTATCCTGGGTGTTAGCACAAAGTTCACTCCAGCGTTGTTCTAAAGCAAGTTCAGCCAAAACAACTTCAGCAATGACATCTTGCTCTTGGTCTGATAGTTTTGCCACTTCAGAAAAAGCTTTTCGAGCAACTTAGTCATGTAGTTTGTTCAGTACCCTAAAAAGCGGAGTTGCGGTGAGGTGGTTAACGCCCGAAACGGCATGTGACATCCACCACCCCAAAACAGGGGTATTGGATGTCACGCTTGACTATCTGGACACAGAATGGTTACCCACTCGAGCCATCCTCTTTCAGCCATTTCTCAATTCGCGCTTTACTCACCTGTACATCCTCGCGTGGGTCAAATGTTTCAGGTTCATGCTCAATACCAATCGGACCACTGTAAGCATACTCCTTAAGCACCCGGACACAGCCCTCAATATCGGCAATGCCATCACCCAGGCGGCAGGTTTCATGCGCTCCCTGCGCCTTGACATCCTTAAGATGCACCGTCAGACTTACAGACAAGAGTTCTCTAAGTGCGTCTGGTGCACTGTAGCCCTGGGTTCCCCACCAACCGGTATCGGGCGCTGCTCCGACACTACCATCTCCGCCATCAGCAATTTGCCTGAGCAGTTCATCAGGAGTCTTTTCAGGGTGGTTTTCAATGGCAAGTCGCACACCGTAGTCCTTGAGAATGGCAACTGCTTCGCTACGATGTGTCGCCAGAAAGGGTGCGCCGCCCGCAATGATGTCAGCTCCAACGCCCTGCGCTACCCGGCAAAAGCCCTGTAGCGTGTCAGCCGAATCTGTCCAGGCTGCCAGACTGATGACCGAAAGACCCTTGGCATCCAGCAGCGCTCTGGCCATACGCAGGTGCTCATCCGTGGCCCAGTTGGCGTGCAGGTGCGCTCCCCACAGATCAAGCGCATTAAATCCCAATGCCTTGACCTCATCCAGCATTGCCCCAAAACGTACTTCAAAGGTTTCAAGTGGTTTGTAAAACGCCTGAGTGGCACTATCGCCTTGCCCCCAGCCTTCAGTCATGTGATAGCCCAGCTCACGGGCAACAAAGTTAGCGCTGATAAACGAGATGGTATTCATTTAAGGCTCCTTTTGCAAGCGACATGTATCGCTTTTTAGCTTAACAAGCTTTGTCCCAAGCATAGCACTATTCACCTTATGTTCAGATAGCTCTGTAGCAGGTTTCTCTATAAGGATGGTGGTACTTTTCATCCTGAGCATCTTATACAGAGCCCGCTAAATTGATCACAGATTTGAAAAGCAGTTCCTCGGCTCCTAACGCTCTGCTCGGGATAAACCCAATGATTTATCCGGAACTGGTATTACCTTGCTTAACACTCGTTGCAATCACGGTATCCGAAAGCAAACAGGTAGTTGGCTTCGGATTGTGTACACTGTCTCAAGGACTATGGAAAAAATGCAGATTGTCTCAATTGATGATGAAAGTCATATCCTGCACCTGATACAGGCGATTTTGCAGGAGGATTATGGGCTGACGCTCTTTAGCAACGCCCGTGACGCTCTGCAAACCTTTAACAGTGGGCTCAAGGCTGACCTGATCATCTGTGACATCAGCATGCCTGAGCTGGATGGTTTTGCCTTTCACGAAGAGCTGAGACAGCAGGAACATCTGCGAGCCATTCCCTTTATCTTCCTGACTGCCTTGAGTGACCGCCAGACCTTTCGCAAAGGGATGTTGCAAGGGGCCGATGATTATCTGACCAAACCCTTTACGGTGCAGGAACTAAAAGAAGCCGTCACAGCCCGCCTTAACAGAAGTCACACGCTAAAAGATACCGAGAGTCAGGAGCTGGTTATCACCAGTCTGGGGGGTGTTGGCTTAACATGGCAGGGTCAGCAACTGCACTATGAGGCAAAAAAGGTGGTGGAGTTACTGCTGTACCTGCTGACCCAGAACCAGGCCATACCTCTGCGCCTTGTTACCCCCGACTTGTGGTATGAGCAGGTCGTCGACAATAATCTGCATGTGCTGATTAACCGAGCACGCAAAACCTACGCCGGGCTGGTTACCTTTCCCGTGGAGGGTGATCTGCTGAGTGTCAAACCACTAAGCCGTTTCTACTGGGATGCCGCCCTGTTTGAGCAGAGCGCTCTAAAAGCGCTAAAACAGCATGATTTTTCACAACTCGAGCACGCCAGCAGGCTTTTTAAGGGAACTTTCCTGCCCGGTTTTGAGTCGCCCTGGACAGATCAGCAGCGCAGTTACTATGAGAGCCTCTATCTTCAGGTACTCGAGCTTGGTCTGGAACGTGCCCCCAATGAGCTGGCACATAAGAGCATGCAGCTCAAACTCAACACCTTTCTGGGCGATTCCTGGGATGATGCCAGCCTGCGCCTAGGATGAGACCTCTGGTACATCCAGTTGCGCCTGGCGTAAACTGGCACTGATTTCAGCTGCCAGCAGCGCTCCTATAAGAAAGATCAACAGGGCAAAGTAAAGCCATAGCAAGACAATCAGCAGACTGGTAATCACACCGTAAATGAGGTTGAACTGCTCGAGACTCAGGCTGCGAGCAAAAATATAGCGCATAATCAGAATGCTGGTGGTGCTAAAGAGCGCGCCACTGATAGCTCCTAGCCAGGTACTGCTCTTTCTGGGCAAATAGCGAAAACAAAGGGCAAATACACCCGTAGCAATACCAAGGCGCACAAGCTCCATCCACAGGCCACGTACCCAGGGCAGGTTTATTTCCGGCAACTGAATATCCAACTCGAGCAAGCGACTCGCCAGCGTTGTCCACAACTGCCCCAGAGAGCTTGCCAGCAACCCCCCGATAATTTCTATGCCAATCACCAGGGCTACAGCTGCTACCAGTAAAACGGCCACGCCACGTTTGCGCCAGTAACCCCGAATGCTGGGTACATCGAAGATGACCTCGAGAGTAAGCTGTAAAACCGTAAAAAAATTGCTGCTCGCCCAGAGCAATACCAAAAATGAGATGATGCTGCGCAGAACCGCCCCTTCGGCCAACTGACTCAGAATCGTTTCAAAGCTCTGAGCTACAAGTTGGGCGCTGTTACCCTGCAGTGGTACAAGCTGCGCCACCAGATTGGTCAGTACCTGACGGTAGTGTTCTGAAAGCTCGGGACGATTGCGAAGCACCACCCCCAGCCAGCCCGCCAGTATGAGCAGCAAGGGTCCCAGCGAAAACGCTGCATAGTAGGCCAGGGCCGCCGCCAGCAGGGCCAGTCTCGAGTTGTCATAGCGCTGATAAAGCCGCAGTATGAAACGAACTGCTTTGCTAGTGCGAAAGGCGTTCAGCCTGCCTGACATATGCCGACGCCACTATACCTGAGGACTGTTTTTGCTACGTTGGCGGTCAAGAACAACAAGCAGCAGACTGCCAGCCAAAGCCGTGAGGCCGTGCAGCATAAGCCAGAGATTGGCTGCGCCCCAGGGCAATTCAATGCTGAACAGAGACTGGCCCGATAACTGTGCAGCGATGAGGGCCGGCAAAATAGCCAGCAGAGGTGAAAGAAGTAAGGCAGGGTACTTCCAGGCATACTCGAGTGCTAACACCGCCAGTAGCTGACCGCTTAAGATAATGGGCAACATCACCAGCCAGTCCTGATCACCCCCAATAAGACCAGTGAGTGGCGCAATGATGGCAGCCAGGTAGGCAAAGCCTACACCACCTGCACTTAAAGCCAGATAGGTAGCAAACAGCATACCGAGGCTGCGGTACAAAAGCGGCAGAGGGGCAATCGCCATCGTCGCAGCAAGCAGCACCATAAAGATGCCGACAATAAGGTTCTGTGGGGCAGGCAGGGTCCGAATCATAGTCTCAGGCATCCTATCATGAAGCCTCAGGCAACCTCACGAACCTTCAGTCGACTGGCCATATCCGGCAATTGCCCTAAAAACTGCCCCGTTGATGAATTTGCCTGCTGCGCCAAAGATTCTGGTGAACCTTCAGCAACAAGGTAGCCACCCCTGCTACCGCCATCAGGACCAAGATCGATCAACCAGTCAGCGGTCTTGATGACATCGAGATTGTGCTCGATAACCACCAGGGTATTGCCAGCCTCAACAAGTCGGTGAAGAACATCCAGCAGCTTGCGGGTATCATCAAAGTGAAGACCGGTCGTGGGTTCATCCAGAATATAAAGCGTCTTACCTGTGGAACGCTTACCGAGTTCAGAGGCCAGCTTTATGCGCTGCGCCTCGCCACCTGAAAGCGTGGGGCTGGGTTGTCCGATCTTAATATAGCCCAACCCCACATCTTTCATAAGTTGCAATTTGCGGGCAATCGCCGGGATGTTCTCAAAGAACTCGAGCCCTTCATCGACTGTCATATCCAGCACATCGGCGATGGACTTGCCGCGTAGTTTGACCTCGAGAGTTTCCTTGTTGTAGCGCTTGCCTTTACAGACCTCACAAGGGACGTAAATATCTGCCAGAAAGAACATTTCCACCTTGACCGTGCCATCCCCCTTACAGGCTTCGCAACGTCCACCCTTGACATTAAAGGAAAAGCGTCCAGGTTGGTAACCACGTTTGCGCGCCTCGGGCGCACGGGTATAGAGATCACGAATATCGGTAAAAATGCCGGTGTAGGTTGCCGGGTTGCTGCGCGGTGTGCGGCCGATAGGACTCTGGTCGATCTCAATAACCTTATCGATGTGCTCAGTTCCGTCTATGCGGCTGTGCAGTCCGGGCTGGGCTTTGGCGCGGTAAAGGTCCTTGGCCAGGCTGGCATGCAGGATACGGTGTACCAGCGTCGATTTGCCTGAGCCAGAGGCGCCTGTGATACAGGTAAAGGTTCCCAAAGGAATCTCCACACTGATGTTTTTAAGGTTGTGTTCTCTGGCACCCACAATGCGCAGGCGCTTGCCATTGCCGTCTCGGCGCTTTAGGGGTATGTCAATCTGCTTATCGCCGCGCAGATAGGCTGCAGTCAGCGAGTGCGGATGGTGCATAAAGTCGTCCGGGGCAGCGGCTGCGATGACCTCTCCCCCATGAATCCCGGCACCTGGTCCCAGATCCACGATGTAATCAGCAGCCCGCATGGTCTCTTCATCGTGCTCGACGACAATTAGGGTATTGCCCAGATCGCGCAGACTAAGGAGCGTCTTTAGCAGGCGCAAATTATCCCGTGGGTGCAGACCGATGGAGGGTTCATCCAGAACATAAAGTACTCCCGTGAGTCCGGAACCCACCTGCGTTGCCAGACGAATGCGCTGCGCCTCGCCACCCGAAAGCGTGTTAGCGCTGCGGTCCAGGGTCAGGTAATCAAGCCCTACATCCTCGAGAAATCCCAAACGGGCATTCACCTCTCGCATGATGGGCCTGGCAATGCTGGCACCCGGTTCGGGCAGACTGAGATCTGTAAAAAATGTCCGCGCCTCCAGAACTGTCAGACCGCTCAGTTCGGCAATATTTTTGTCAGCAACCGTAACGGCTAGCACCTCGCGCTTGTAGCGCGTACCCTGACAACTAGGGCAAGGTTTTAGGCTCATAAACTGCTCGAGTTTTTCCCGCGCATATTCCGAGTTGGCTTCTGCCAGTCTGCGTGAGAGGTTGGGAATCACCCCTTCAAACTCTGTCTTGAAACGCATGGTCTCGCGCCCCTCACGGCGATAGACGACTTCGATGGGGCTGTCGGTACCGTAGAGCACAACGCGCCGCGCCTCTTCAGACAGGTCTTTCCAGCAGAGCGACAAATCAAAACCGTAGTGATCTGCTACCGCCTTGAGTCGGTCCCAGTAAAAGACCTTGTGTCCATCGTTGCGCCCGCCTGACCAGGGCGCAATAGCCCCCTGACCGATCGACAGATTATCATCAGGCACAACCAGCTCAGGGTCAAACTCCTGCCTGTAGCCAAGACCTGTACAGTCTGAGCAAGCACCAAAAGGGCTGTTAAAGGAAAACGCCCTGGGCTCGAGTTCCTCAAGCGCAGTACCATGCTCCGGGCAAGCAAAGCGCTCACTAAAGCGCTCCTCCTGTCCGCTATCCGGCAGCAAAACCCGCATCAGCCCTTCTCCTTTTTGCAGGGCAAGCTCGACGGATTCTGCCATGCGGCTACGGTCCTCAGCGCTGATTCTGATGCGGTCAATGACCACATCAATATCGTGTTTTTCATAACGCTCGAGGCTCGAGTTCAGCGCTTCGTCCAGGCTTTGTACCAGCCCATCCAGACGTACTCTGGCAAAGCCTTCTTTTTTCAGATCATGAAAGAGCTTGCGGTACTCACCTTTACGCCCCCGCACAATTGGCGCAAGAATCATGGCCTTTTGGTCAGCAAAGCGCTCCAACAGCCGATCAACAATCTCACTGGCAGACTGCCGCTCAATTTTCCGACCACAGTCCGGACAGTGTGGTATACCCGCTCTGGCAAAAAGCAAGCGCAAGTAATCGTGGATTTCAGTCACTGTTCCCACGGTTGAGCGCGGATTATGGCTGGTGGTTTTCTGGTCGATACTGATGGCAGGACTCAGACCCTCAATGGCGTCAACATCCGGCTTGTCCATCAACCCCAGAAACTGCCTTGCATAGGCGCTTAAGCTCTCCACATAGCGCCTTTGACCCTCAGCATAAATGGTGTCAAAAGCTAGCGTGGACTTACCACTGCCAGAAACACCCGTAAAAACAATCAAGGAATTGCGGGGAAGTTCAACGTCAATATTTTTGAGGTTGTGCTCTCTGGCACCTCGCACGATAATGTTTTGCAAGCGACAAACCTCCTTTAGGCGCTCGGCTGAGCGCAAACAGAAAAGTATATCACCTGTAAAGACTAGAGACGGTTATACCAGTTCGGGATAAATCATTGGCATAAACCCAATGATTTATCCCGAGCCGGGCGTTAGGAAGCGGGGAAGTTCTTAAACCAATTTATCAGGCTCGGTATTAGGAAGCAGCAGGCTGATAGCCGCTTGGTTTAATAGTGGAATTGCTGCTAATATCACAGCGAGACTTTGGGCTTGACAAAAAAGCGTACTGTCAGCACACCAAAGACAAAACCACCCACATGAGCCCACCAGGCAACCCCGGCGACATTCGCTTGGGGTGTCATCAGGTCATTGGTCGCTTCAAAAAACTGGATGAGCGCCCAGTAGCCGATATAAATCCAGGCAGGAAGCCAGGGCAGGAAAAACCTGGGCACATTGCCAAAGAGGCGCACCAGCAGCCAGGGAACTATCAGAGGTGGAATGATGGTCAGGACTTTCTGATGTGGAAAGAGCACGATGTATGCTCCCAGGATGGCACTGATAGCCCCCGAAGCACCAATCATGGGGATACTCGAGCCCCTGTCAAAGAGCCCGTGAATCAGGGTGGCAGCCACACCAGCGAGCAGATAAAAAACCGTAAAGCGCCCATGCCCCATACGGTCCTCAACATTGTCTCCAAAAACAAAGAGGAAAAACATATTTCCCAGGATGTGAGCAATGCTGCCGTGCAGAAACATGCTGCTCAGCAGAGAAAATCCCTCAGCTAGAGGGTTGGCAAAAAAAGCCGCAGGGATGAAGCCGTAGTGGGTAATGAAACGCCACAACTGCGCCTCAGCAAGCGTTAGCTGAAAAAGGAAAATAATGATATTGGCAGCCACAAAAACCCACATGATAATTGAAGGTCCATGCAGCGGATTGGCATCTTTAAGTGGAAACATGCGTCAGAATAGCAAATTATGGCAAGTAAGCGTCAGATAAAAGGCTATGAGCGAAAAAGCAGGAGGTAAAGGAACTAAGGGGAATAGAGGGAGATAAGGGAATAGAGGTTATCA
>CAZZPQ010000009.1:36269-37994 GCA_964655595.1 uncultured bacterium | reverse complement strand
TTAAGCAATCATGCGCCACTGCTCAAACAACATCGCCTAATTACTCGTGGCGGGGAGAAAACTCGAGTTCCTGCCGTAACTTCACAATCGTATCTGCCGGGATGATGCCACGGAGAACCGCACAGTTGTAGACAAGCGTGCGAGGGCCGATAATGGTGCCTGGTGTCGTGACCGCGTTGCAACCCAGTGAAGCCTGGTCACCAATCATAGCTCCAAGCTTTCGCAAGCCCGTCGGCCGACCACCTATCGTGATGCCTGTGCCAAAGGTTTTAAAGTTGGCGAGCTTGACGCCAGCGCCCAGATTCACCTTGTTGCCCAGTACCGAGTCCCCGACATAATTCAGGTGCGCCGCCTTGGCCCCAGGTAAAAACAAAGCGCGTTTTACCTCAGTTTTGGCACCTACCTCGGCATCCTCTGCCAAAACCACCCCACCACGCAGATAAGCACCATGTTTCACCTTAGCCCTTGGTCCAATCCAGGCCGGACCTTCGATGTAAACGTGAGGACCAATCTCCGCGCCTTCAGCCAGATAGACATTTCCCTCTATAACAGCGCTTGGGTGAATCTGGCCCAGCTGCTCACTTCGAATCGACTGCATGAAAATATCCAGGTTATGCAGAATGTCCCAGGGTTCTTTTGCCTCGAGCAGGTGTCCCAGGGTCCCTAGATTATGGCTGTCAAAGAGCTCGCTGATACTTAACATAAGCCAATTCTAGCGCTTTATGTCGTGTAATAGAGATAAAATGATTCTCATAAAAAAGAGGGAGTTTTCAGAAATGAGTGACGGTTTTCGATTTATCAGTGAAGCTAAGTGGTCATGTACTATCTAATCGTCAATCCGGTTGCTGGGCGCGGGCGGGCGCTTAAGGCACTGCCACAGGTAGAACGCTTTTTCAGGGAACAGCAGCTAGAGCTCGAGGTTCTCAGTACCAAGGCCCCGGGTGACGCAAGGAGGTTGGTTGAACAGCTGCCCGCAGACGCCACAGTTCTGTCTTTAGGAGGCGATGGAACGCTGCATGAGATTGCAGGTGCCTGCGTGTATACCTCGCGCACCATCGGTATCCTGCCAGCTGGCTCCGGTGATGACTTCGCCTTTGCTTTGGGTATCCCCCGCCATGACCTGTTTGCCGCCTTGCAGATTGCAAGGAATGGCAACGTAAGGCAAGTTGATACAGGCTGCGTAAATAGTGAGGTCTTTGTCAATTCTTTTGGTGTCGGCTTTGACGCAGACGTGGCGCATGCGGTGTACAGTGCACCGTCCTTCCTCAAAGAGTTCTATGCCTATCTGTATGCTGTGGTAAGTACACTACGAAAATTGAAAAATATAACGGTTCAGGTAACTATTGATGGAAGAGACGTTTATGAAGGTAGTTCGCTACTCGTTGCAGTACAAAATGGTCCCCGCACGGGAGGTAGCTTTCTGTTCTCGCCGGAAGCAAAGCTGGATGATGGCTTGTTGGATATTGTGATCGCGGGACAATTTGGACGCCTGGCAACCCTTGGTATTTTGCCTGGAGTCATCCGTGGGCAGCACCTGAAAAACCCCAGAGTGCAGCTATATCGTGGTCGGGAGGTGCGCATTCACTGGGAAACGGCGCGACCCGCGCATATGGAAGGAGAATTGCTGGCTGCCGCACAGGACTACCATATTCGTTTGCAGGCGGCCTCACTTCGGGTCATTGGTAGTTCGGGTCATTGGTAAATAGCCAAATAAAAAGCCCCGCT
>CAZZPQ010000009.1:31322-36169 GCA_964655595.1 uncultured bacterium | reverse complement strand
TTCGGGTCATTGGTAGTTCGGGTCATTGGTAAATAGCCAAATAAAAAGCCCCGCTTGCGCGGGGCTTTTGTGTCGGTCGTACTTACAAGAGAGTCTAACTAAGCTTAGAACTCAACCTTGTAAGAAATGCGGAAGGCCTGAGCTGCACCTGTGGCGCCAGCGTTGTTATGATCGTAGGCACCGTAGGTAATTTGCAGGTCGTAGTAGTTCCAGTGGACTTCGTAACCACTGACACTCTGGGTACCGCTACCATCAACATCTCCACCGGAGATATCGGTAGCATTATCGCCAGAACCCAAGGTATTTTTCTCAGTAGCGACGTTGGTACCAGTCCAGGAACCATAGCGCACTTCGAGTGTGCTGTTAGCAAACAGGAACTCATTGAGAGTTAAACCAACGCCAAATTGCAGTTCACTTGCTGTGAAAGCAGTGTAGTTAGTGGTGCGGAAGTTGACCGCGGCGTTCAGGCTGGGAGCCAGGAAGATACCCAGCGGATCAGTCTCGATGCCTGTACCAGCACGAATGCGGGTACGGTCATTGGTGCTGCCACTAACACTGAGGAACTCAGCATAGGGGGACAACTCAATAAAGGCGATGCTCAGCAGGTAATCTGCTTTAACTTCGATGTTCGTCACTTCGAGGTCAGCACCGTTTTGCTTGTACTCGACACTAAGGTTAAGGTTAGGAATAAGAGCATCGGCAGACTCACCATCATGCACTAAACGAACACCAAAGGCGTTGTCACGTGCAACGAGGGTGGGTGAGCGGCGCTCGGTTACTTCCGCAACATTGACGCCATCCTGGCTGGCTTGGTGGAAGAAACCAGTGATGCTAAAGGCGCGGAAGATGTTGAATTTGGCATCAGCACCAAAAGCAGTGTTCTGCACACCAGCATTCTCGAAGCTGTCAAAGTAAACAGTCAGCGGATCCAGAATAAAGAGGGCCAGGTCAGCCTTGACACCAAAACCGGTCTGGTTATAGTTAAAGGGCTGTCCACTGGTACCGGTAAGAACACCAAACCAGCTTGCTGGAATGGCACGGTAGTTACCAATCAGAGTTTTCAGCACAGGAATACCCAGGCTGGCCACGTCAACACTGGCCGTGACATATAGCAGGGTTTCATCGCCACCACGGGTCTGTGCAGCACCATCTTCGGTCTGACCAGCAGGAATGTTTACTGTACCACTCTGGTTAGCAAACTCGAAAGCAAGGTCAATGATGCTGATGCCAATCTGGCCATCAACACCCCAGACAGTCACAGTTTCGTTGTCACCGGCTGCGTCGGAGTTTTCACCAGCGTTAATGGTGTACTGCGCAAGTGAGAAACCACCAGTTGCACGCAGGGCGTCACCCTGGAGCGGGCTGAGCGTACCGCGGATACCGCGATAGTAATCATTAGCTACATTACCGGTATCTTTTGGCAAATAGGTATCGCCAGCACCAGCGCCGTAGGCAATGGTCAGTGTGGGGCTTAGGAATGCCAGGAAGTCAGGTGAGCCAACGGTGGCAACAAAGCCAGGGCCGCCGGAATCAAAGACGTAGGGTGTGAAGCTGGCTTTGGGTGATTTCCCGAACTCGAAGGTCAGTGGTTCTGCACCAATGGGTGACAGGGTGCTCTTGATGTTCTTGAAGTTAAAAACGTAGCCATCGAACAAGTCAGTACCATCAGATTTGCCAGCAAGGTTGTAGGCTTGCTTGAGTTCGGCTTCCAGAACGGTGTCAAAGCTGTTCAGAGCGCGAGGGCTACCCACAGCACCACGGCTGGCGCTAAAGCCAACGTTGAGTGTGAGCGTGACACTGAAGTCACCACCATCACGTGAGGTGATGTCTGCACGATCTTGGCTCTTTTCGCCAACATCAGTTTTATCACCATCGTCGTTCAGATCTTTGTCTCCACTGCTAAAGCGGGATGCACCGATGTCACGCTGAGCATTGAGACCCCAGGCGCGATCAGAGTCAAACGGAGTTTCTGCACCACTCAGGCGGTAAGCACGGTACATCAGCTCAATACTACCGGAGATGGACAGGAAGTCGTCTTCGAGCCGCTGAACGCGAGCCTGTAAGGCAGCAATGGCTTCGTCCTGAGCAGCGTCAGAGGCTTCAAGAGCAGAGACGCGGTCGCGCAGGGCAACCTGGTCGCGGCGCAGCAGAATGACGAACTCGCGGATGTTAGCAATGTCGTTGCTGTTGCGGTTGACCTGGTCAAGCAGATCGGCAGGAATCTCGAAGTCAAAAGTGAGTCCATCCATGGCAGCGCGAATTGAAGCAACGTCGCCCTTGAGGCCTTCGATGTCTGAGTTGAGCAGGGCCAGCAGATCGTTGATGGCGTTGATGGCAGAAGCGTTGCGGTTGGCCTGAGCCTGAGCAGCAGCAGCGGCGTCAGCAGCACCAGCGGCAGCGTCAGCAGCAGCGGCGGCCTGGGCACTGGCGGTATCGGCGGCCAGACGAACAGCGGCAATCTGGTTGAGCAGATCAGCGATTACGTCTTCGTCGATGCCAGAAGGAAATTCCATATTCTCGAGAGCTTCGATGCGCGCAGTGTTAGAAGCGACATTGTCAGCAATTGAGGCTACAGCACCCTCGACGGCATTGAGGCGAACGCCTTGCGCAGCTACATCGGAAGCGAGTTCCTGCAGCGCGTTGCGCAAAGCAGCGATGTCAGCATCGGTCATGGCTTTCATGGAGTTCATGTTGGCCTGAATGACATCCAGCAGGCGGCTGATAACCAGCGCCATCTGGTAACGGGTAAAGGACTCGTTACCGCGGAAGGTGCCATCAGGGAAGCCGATGACGATGCCTAGGTCTGCAATGCGGGTGACAGCTTCACCAGCCCAGTGACCTGCCGGAATATCCGGAAAGGCTTCCTGTGCCGTTGCGCCTGTCATCATCAGTGCAGCTAGAACGGTTATTAGAAATTTTTTCATTTATATTACCCCTTGAATCTATTAGAACTTGGTCTTGCGTTCAGCCTGGACTTTGGGGCTTTTAATGCTCGAGTTTCCGTGTTTCCTCGACTATCTGAACCACATTGTCTTTTGGCTGAAGATTCGCTAGCACAGAACTGCCGTTTCAAGTGGGTGTCACCTCCTTCCAGGTGCGACAGCACGGGCACACAAATCCAGCCTGAGTATTTCACAGTCTCAGGGCCAATGTCAAGTGGATGAATGTCCCATGAGAGTGAGTTTGACCCCATTCGCATGAGGAATTCGGAAGCTGATTAGGGTCTCAGCTCAATTTTTCTCATGATATTATCATAATCTCTGCTTTCATGAGAAAACAAGGGCTGTATGTAAGAAACTTCACACAGAGGCAGCCGTCGCAGCAACCTTCCTGACGTAAATGATGGGCTTATGCTCGCTATGGATCTCTCAGCCTGCATAATACCGAGTCCGCTACATTGGTTAAAGATTTGAGAAGCAGTTCCTCGGTTCCTAACGCTCTGCTCGGGATAAATCATTGGGATAAACCCAACGATTTATCCGGAACCGGTATAAACACTTTTTCTGCTTCAGAACCTTTGGCGTGTCCTGCCAATAGTCCTAGGCATTTCCAAGGTTTGCCGAGAGGTTTGCCCCCAGGTCACATGCGTCACTGAGACGTCTTTGTGACGCATAGAAGCGCTATCATTAAGCACTGATGCGCTATCACATTATCGCTGTTGGGCAACTTAAGCGCGGGTTTTACGCTGACGCCTGTCAGCATTATGTGCAGCGCTTGCAGGGCTATGCCAAGGTTGCCCTGACAGAGGTCCGAGAGGCCAAAACCAGGCAAGTTGAACAGGGTAAGCAGCTGGAAAGCAGCGCCTTGTTGCAGGCTGCCAGTGGCTATGCTATCGCTATTGATGAGCGCGGCACACAGTACCGCTCAGGTGAGCTTGCGGGGTTCATTGACCAGCTCGAGTTGCGTGGTATCAGCAGCATCAGCCTGCTGATTGGTGGTGCGGACGGGCACAGCGATGAACTAAGGCGTCAGGTCAAGGCGTGCTGGAGTCTCTCGGCACTTACCCTGCCACATGAACTGGCCAGACTGGTGTTGCTCGAGCAGCTCTACCGGCTTGAAACGATTCGTGCGGGTCACCCTTATCACCGCGATTAAAGCAAAAAACCGTAAATACTCAGTAAATCAAGCAGTAAGCCCTCGAGCGGTTCAAGCTGCTTTTCCTGTATAGATTCGCCTAAATCCTGTGAGTAGCTAAAGAGGGCATGCTGTTCACCCAACAGAAACGTCGGGGACACAGTCCTGTCGTAGAGCGCGCGCAGCAGCACCGCGCGCAGTGGCGCCTTCAAGAGTTGACGGGCGCGCTCCTGGTCACGTGCATATACCGTTATGCGCTCGGAAAAGTCCGGGTCGTGCTCGAGCGCCAGTACGGCTGCACCTGATGCTGAAGCGCCCAGTGATTCCAGAACTCTGTGGAGTTTGCGTGAGGCTTTGAGGGCTATGCCGGTCACTGCCTTAAATTGCAAGAGACACACAAACTGTTGCCTGGGCGCCCGATAACTACAGAGATGAAGTTGCAAATCCGGCTCGAGGTCTTTGCTGTACAAAGCGTCTAAAGTCACGGTTATATCGAGGCTCAGAACCGTTCGCAAAAAAGATTCATTCAGGGGTGCCCGTTTGAAGTCGAGGCGCGCTGCCAAAGCTTCCCAGGCCTGAGACCCTGCGGGTTTGTTCTTTCGCACTGGAAAAAAGGGCATACTAATACAAAGTATAACGCACAAGCCTGCCATGCCCAGGCTGTCAGCTAAAGGCAGGAAGTAGAGGGAATAAGGGGAATAGAGAAGATCAGGAAAAAAACTCGTTGCTCATGGCTGCCTTGGGCTAACTTCTTGCTCGCTATATATTCTGCC
>CAZZPQ010000009.1:2272-31222 GCA_964655595.1 uncultured bacterium | reverse complement strand
AACTCGTTGCTCATGGCTGCCTTGGGCTAACTTCTTGCTCGCTATATATTCTGCCCACTCGCTCAACTCATTGCTGATTAACTTGCACTATTCTAAGCCAATAGTCCGGTAACTTTTTGAAGCCAAATTTGAAAAACACCGTCCTGAACGCAAATACACCTCATTGTACAGAAGTTTGGATACATCTCAGAAATTTCGCTCTGGACAAACTTTCTAAAAAACGTTCCAGACTATTACTAAGCTTTAAACCCAATTTATCCGGAACTGGTATTAAACGCTAAAGCCAAACATGCGCATTTGTTTTTTGCCATCATCGGTCATCTTGGCAGTACTCCAGGGTGGTGACCAGACAAAATCCACCTGTACCTTGGCGACACCAGCAACTTTCATGGTCGCTAGTTCGACATCTGCCTGAATCATGTCCTGTACCGGACAGCCCATACTGGTGAGCGTCATTTCAATGACTACATCGCCTTCGGCGCCAACGTCCAGGTTATAGACCAGACCCAGGTCCACAATGTTCACGGGAATCTCGGGGTCACGCACCACTTTCAGGGCCTCGAGAATCTCTGTTTTGAGTGCTTCTTTATCCATAGGCAAAGCTTAGCAGTTGAGCTGTGAGAGCTTTGTATTCCTTGGCGGCAAAGCAGGCTTGGGCATGAACTGTAAGCGTAGGTCAGGTTGACGCGAACTTTCTCACTTACAGGGTCATTTTTCATCATTCTCAAGCTTTATTTCCGGCATAATGTAGGAGCCGAGAGTAACAAGGAATCTCTCGGGCGCAATGAAGTCCGTGACGAAACCTGGGCGCCTGTCACGGATGGAGCGAGTGGCGCAACCGACCGAGTCAAGCCTTTTAGGGCTGTCCATGTTACTGTGAGGTATCGTCATGCTTAGAATTAAACTCAAGATCTTTTTTTTAGTTTTGACCCTCATCGCCTGTCAGCAAGCGTCGCAACCACTGAAACCAGAAACTCCCAAGCCCAAGGCAGCCCCCAGCGTACCAACACAAACAAATATACGCTGGTCTGACCCAGCCGCCTGGCCCGGTGGCAAGCTGCCACAAGCTGGCGAGGTAGTCACGATTCCAACTGGTACCGCTATGCTGCTGGATATAAGCCCACCACCGCTGGCTGGCCTCATGATTCAGGGCAGTCTGGTCTTAGACCAGCGCGATCTTAAGCTGCATACCAACTGGATCATGCTGAGCGGTCGTTTAGAAATTGGCGTGGCGGGTCGACCTTATACGCAGCAGGCAGAGATTCGCCTGACGAAGGCTACGGAGCTGTCACCTACCCATGTGCAAGCCAATCAGCTTCATAATCGCAATAATCACCAACACCATGGACATCATCACCAGCATCAGGATCAGTTGCAAGCGCAGCAAAATACTCATCAGGCGGCGATTATGATTGAGAGTGGTGGGGTTCTCAGCGTCCATGGTGAAGCTCGGCGCAGCTGGTTGCGCCTGGCCCAGACTGCAGCAGCAGGTGCCACTGAAATTGTGCTCGAGGAAAGTGCTGACTGGCGTGTGGGCGACGTCATCGTCATCAGCTCAACAGACTTCGACTTTGCCCAGGCTGAGATGCGCACTCTCACTGCGGTTGACGGTCGTCGCCTGAGCTTTGCTGAACCCCTTGCCTACGAACACTGGGGCGAATTGCAGACCTACGGTGACAAGGTACTGGACGCTCGAGCTGAGGTTGCCCTGCTCAGCCGCAATATCCGTTTTGAGGGTGATCCTGCCTCAGCTGAGACGGGCCTAGGCGGTCACCTGATGGTCATGCCCGGTGGGCAGGCTTATATCCAGGATGCTGAATTTTACCGTATGGGCCAAAGTGGTGTCATGGGACACTACCCCATTCACTTCCATCTGTTGCGCGACGGTGGGCGAGGACTTTACGTCAAGAACTCGAGCATCCATCACAGTTTTAGCCGCTGCATTACCATTCACGGAACGCATGGCGTGCTGGTCGAGCGCACCGTGGCTTTTGAAGTGCAGGGACACTGTTTCTTTTTAGAGGACGGTCTCGAGCAGGATAATGTGCTCAGGGATAATCTGGCTATTACTGTGCGCAAAGCAGACAAACCCCTGTTGCCTACCGATCACCAGTTCCCCGGTCCGGCAGCTTTCTGGATTACCAACCCAGCCAATGACCTCAGTGGCAATGTTGCTGCGGGCAGTGAAGGCACGGGTTTCTGGTACGCTCTGCCACAACATCCCACTGGCGAATCTCATACTGATAAGGTCTGGCCCCGCTTTAGTAAAATGGGTCTGTTTAAAGATAATGTTGCACACAGTAATGCAGTCGATGGCTTGCATGTTGACCGTGGACCACTGACTAACCCGCAGGATGGTGTCGAACCCGTGTTCTACGATCCACGTGAAGATGCGACAGCGGTCGTGTGGGAATATGGTCGCTGGCGCAATACCTCAGCAGCTGCCAAAGCGGTTTTTGAAGATTTTACGGCTCACAAGAACCGCCATAATGGCGTATGGCTAAGAGGGCAAAACCATGAACTCAGAGGTGCCATTCTGGCAGATAATGCCATTGGGGTGACCTTTGCCTCGCAGGACAGCTTCGCTACCGACAGTCTCTTTATCGGTGAGAGCGCCAATAAGGGCACACCAGATCGCTGGATGGTGAATCAAGGACGCATAGGCCCAGATGGTCGCAGCCTGCCAAAACCCTGGCTGCCTGAGTTCGTGATTCGTGGTTTTGAGTTTTATGATGGCACTGTGGGCGTCGCCAACAGTCATTTTGTCGCCTACACAGCCAATACCCAGCGCGAGGCTGCGGCACTGAGCTATCTGGACTTTACCAACTTCTCAGTCAGCCCAGCCAATTATGCGCGGCAGCTATCCTTTAGCAGCGATACAAAACCCGTTTATCTGGCCAGTCGCAGCCTGCCAGATGATCCCAAACATGGTGAGGATGGCTACCGCAGCGCCGTTTTTATCGATGAGGACGGTAGTGTAACCGGTCAGACCGGGTCCAGCGTGGTGGTGAGTAATCCATTTCTGATTAGCCCCGACTGTAGCTACCGCAGCAACTGGAATGCTTATGTCTGCCCACAGGCGTACGCTACCCTGATTCTGAACAACCTAGATAGCAATCAGGCCATAGGGCCCGTCATGCTTAGCCGAGAGGCGTATCAGCACAGCATGCTTGGTTCACCCAATACTGGCAACACGCACTTCCGTACGAATCTGCTGCCTGGCTATCACTATCACTACAGCTTTGCTCGAGATCTGGGACAGCACAGCCGTGTACGACTCGAGCACTTACCTGACACTGAAGCACTCTTTGTTTCGCTACCTTTCAGCGGTTCAGCTTTCATCTACCGCGATTACTGGATCGACAGCCGTAACCTGCTACGGTCAGTAGGCAGTTTGCAAGCCTTGGCTGAGAGCAGCGGCGACGCTTATTTTCATGACGGCATCACCTTGCACCTGAAGCTTCAGCGACAATCCGGCAGGGACTACGCCGCACTGGATATCTGTCGGCGGGCTGGTTGCTCTTAGGCACACTGCACAGCCCTACAACGGTCACTCAGTTCCTGCAACTCAGCATGCTAAGATGATGCTTGGCTAAATTACTGAGGGAGGTAATAACATGTGGCCATTTGGGAAAAAAACCGATCAGCGGCTTAAGGAAGCATTGCAGGAAAACGTTGTCCTGAGCAAATACAACCTGGACTTCAAGATCAATAAGAAGACAGCCGTCTTCACGGGCGATGTTCCCTTTGAGGGACATAAAAACCTTATCAAGGTAGTTGCTGAGGGCATTAATGGTGTCG
Organism: uncultured bacterium; assembly: GCA_964655595.1. Lineage (GTDB taxonomy): Bacteria > Deinococcota > Deinococci > Deinococcales > Trueperaceae > CAZZPQ01. The sequence continues at coordinate 27,421 of CAZZPQ010000009.1, read as the reverse complement.
ATAAAGTTGACCTGAGTGCAGTAACCGTCACTCCACCAGCAGCAGAAGCAGCCGCCGAGCCAGTTGCCGTCATTGATACGACCCAGGCGCAGGCCGCGCAGCAAAAGATTCTGGCCGACTCTGAACTGGCTAAAGATCCTCTCGATGTCATTCAAAAGGGTAACACCGTGGTATTGCGGGGTGCTGTTAGTTCACAGGCAGAATTCGAGAAAGCCAAGGAGCTTGCCAGCAGCGCCGTGAGCGGCGTTACGATAGATACCAGTGGCCTACAGGTGATCGAAAATGCGTCCAAGTTGAACGATACTGACGATGACGGTGATATTGTCTACACAGTCAAGTCTGGAGACACGCTTAGCCATATTGCCCTGCACTACTATGGTAGCGCTGGCAGAGCATCGTATATGAAAATTGCCGAAGCGAACGGCATTGATAACCCCAATCTGATTCGGGTCGGGCAGCAGCTCAAAATCCCCGGTACCACCCAGGGACCTGAAGCCAATCTGGCCTGAGTCATAAACACACATTACCGGCAGGTGGGTGAGGTACCTTACCCACCTGCTTTTATTGGTATTGCAATTCCAACATGTATTGCCGGTGCAATACATGTTGCGAGTTAGGTAAGCTGAAGCCATACAGTTAAATCTTGGTGCAATGATTCATGGATTTGCATGTATTTCCAAGGTTTGTTGAGTCAGGCTGAGTAGGTTGATCTTTTCCCCAGATCGCATGCGACCTGGGGACGCTCCAATAACGGAAATGCTTATACCGAGCCCGATATATTAAGCAGGTCCACGACAAAACCTTGAGTCGTCTTAGCGTCTAGATTTCAACTCCCCCAGGTCGCACGAAGCATCCTCAAGGATGCTTCGTGGAAACGCTAATTGATTAAAGATTTGAAAAGCGCTTCCCCGCTTCCTACTCGCCCAGTTCCACAATAAAACCAAACATCTTAAATTTGTGATTCTTGCCCTTCTGCTAAATCACCCAAGAGTTGCTACTGTAATACCAAACGTCATTCCAGCGAAAGCTGGAATCCCTAATAACAATTCCGATAATACAATAACAAAGTCCAGTTGGTTTTGTATCGTTTCTTATCGGAATCGGTATCTGATTTATCTCCCAGGCGTTCTCGCTGTGCTCGGAAACGCTCGGCTTATTTCTTAAGGAAACAACCGGAATTGGTATAACTTGACAGCAAAAACCAAAGTGACTTAAGCGCTTGCTGCGTTCTTGTTCCGCCTGGCCAGAGGTGCCAGCCTGCGCTGGCACGACGCGCTGAGGCTTTGAAGGAAGGGTTTTTCGTGGAAGTGCCATATATCACAGCTTTACAGGGGAGCGACGCGGGGACATTTACAAGGCATGTTAGCAAAGCTCGAGGGGGGAAATATATGGTGGGCTGTATAGGATTCGAACCTATAACCAACTGATTAAGAGTCAGTTGCTCTACCGTTGAGCTAACAGCCCAGTGACTCGAGTGTAGGCGAAGTCGGCTCAGTCGTCAAGGCTTCAGAAATCAAACATTCACAATTTATCTCGCCCTAAAGCTGAGAATACTACACCTCCATACCCATGCTTGAAGTAGTTGCAAGACAATACCCGTAAGTCGTTTTAGTGTGTAGTGTGGCAATGCTTTTCGTTATGATCTTTGAATTCTGCAAACGCTATTCCATTCGCAGATGTAGGTCCGTTCAGACTTAAAAGCGCAAGTTGATGCCGGTACTGAGTTGGGCGTCCACCTTGTTGATAGGCTTAAATCCGTAACTGGTGTGAATGACCGCAAAAAGACCCACTTGCGGGGTGATGAGATACTCCGCGCCAAAGGGGAACTCGATTAGCAGGGCAGGGTCTCCCGGGCGGATACTGATGCCGGCAGCCAGACCCCCATAAAGGCTTAAACTATCCTCAAAAACCTGTAGGCGTACGGTGGGACCCGTCGTTAGGCGCAGCTCCTCCAAATCGCTGTTCAGGCTCAGGCGCAGGTTTGCCCCTAGAGGCCCGACAATACCATCGTAGCCAAGCTGGGCAGCGACATAGATTGTGCCACTGCTGGTCAGGATACCTGGTGAGAACCCAAAGTAAAACGGATGCTCTGGACGTTCCTGAAAGCTGATGCCGGGTAGCGGACTATCTGGCGTGTCAGCGGCAGCACTCGTAGCTTCACTGCTGTCCAGCGGGCTGATACGTTCACTGAGGCCCGGACCGCTGGCAGCAGAAGCGGCTGCGCTGCTGGCAGCGTCCAGAGGAAGGCTTGCCGGATTGGTCATACCAGCGGGAAAGCGCTCCTCACCCAACATGTCATTCAGGCTGCGCTCGAGTTCCACAATACGCGCTTCAAGACTTTGCACATAGGTCAGTGAGGCAGCTTCCTGCATACTGCGCTCGAGTGCGCGAATGCGCTCTTCAGCACTACCGAGCTCGGCGAGCGTAGTGCTGGCCTCGCGCAGGCGCGTAGCAAACTCAGGGTCACCACTCAGTACATTGATGAGACCGTCGGTGTAGTTCAGCAGACGAGCGGCAATGATGGCAGCTTCATAGCGACTTAGGGTATTGCTGCCCTGAAAGGTCTGGTCAGGATAACCTGTGAGTATGCCGAGAGCGGTTGCCTGCTTCAGAGCTTCGTAGGCCCAGTGGTTCTCCGGCACATCGATGTAGCGTTCAGGTGCAGCCTGAGTAGCACCAATCGGTAGATTGTTTGCGAGACTGACAACTCCGAGGCAAAATAAAAATAAACTAGCGAGGACTCTCATATCTGTTATTCTAAACCCTTGAGCAGGATATAAACGTAGCGACTCCATGCCTAAATAGCACTTTAGTTCATCATTTTTATCGTTTGGGACGTTATTAGAAACCTTGTACCGGGATGGTGGTTTTTATACTGGTTCCGGATAAATCATTGGGTTTATCCCGAGCAGGGCGGGTAGGAACCGAGGAACTGGTTTTCAAATCTGGAATCAATTTATCGGGCTCCGTATTAGATTGCAAAGTCCTGAAAACCGCCAGCCTCCAGTCAATAACACAAAAGAGTGCTTTAATTGAAAAGTCAGCAGCGGCTAGCTCAGCTCAACCTGAGCGCTGAAAATCGGCAAGCGAGTACCTTCGTTCAGACGATGGTAATGCTGGATACGCTCTTGTCCCTTTTCCCAGCTGAGGTAGACAACTTCAGCGCCCAACTGACTGGGGAAGTCAATCAAACCCGTATCTACATCCTGAATAAAAACGCCCAGGCGGTCGAGCTGAAGCTTGCTGTCGTGTATGGTTTTCAGCAAGAACTGAAGCTCGTGCATCTTGTTGTATGCCGCTATGCGGTGTGGTGGTAACTGGGATAATTCCTGACGCAGACGGAGTGTGTCTCTGATATCTGCCTGCATCTCGCCGATAATGGTATCGACAGTAGGAATCAGGCGATTAGCTTCTTCCAGAGAAAATAGTTTGAACATGGCTACTCCATCCTTTCTGCTGTTATTTTAGCTAAGCCCCTATGACAGAAAAGTCAAACGACTTATAAAATCTTAGTCTAATTGACTAAAGTTGTGGTGTGAAAGATGAAGACTACCTTCAGTCAGGTGGAAGCTGATACACTCGAGCCGTGCATGAACGCCCCCTGGCTGACCGGCTACGCCCTCAGAGCGTAGATGATATCGCTGGACAACAACATCTTTTGTCAGCAGGAAAACCCCTGCGCCAGGCTCTTGCCACCCAGCGCTTGCACTCCATGCTGCTGTGGGGACCACCAGGCGTAGGTAAGACCACGCTGGCACATGTCATCGCTAACAGCTTTGAGGCCGTATATGTGCCTCTTTCAGCAGTGACCGCAGGTGTCAAGGACATTCGGCAGGTAGCCCAAGAGGCCAAAACACTTTTGTCAAAGGGTCAGCGCACGCTGCTATTTCTCGATGAAGTGCACCGCTTTAACAAATCACAGCAGGATTTGCTCCTGCCCTTTGTGGAGGATGGCAGCCTCACGCTGATTGGTGCTACGACTGAAAACCCCTCTTTTGAAGTCAACAGCGCTCTCAGGTCACGGATGCAGCTTTATGTTCTCAATCCCTTAACGACAGCGGATATTTGCCAGGTGATCGAACGTGCTTTGCAACACCCGGCAGGCTTTGCAGGTCGCTTGGGACTCGAGCCCGAAGCACTTGAATTGCTCACCGCCTGGGCAACAGGTGACGCTCGCAAAGCGCTGAATGCCCTGGAGCTTAGCGCCACTTACGCTGAGGACGGCAAGCTGAGTGCAGCCGCCGTCAAAGCGGCCCTCTCGGTGAAAGGGCTGGCTTTTGACAAAGGTGGTGAGCACTTTTATAACCTGATGAGTGCGCTTCACAAATCCGTACGCGGCTGCCAGCCAGATGCCAGCCTCTACTGGTTAGCGCGACTTCTGGCTGGTGGGGCTGACCTGATGTATGTGGCGCGGCGACTGGTGCGCATGGCTTCAGAGGATATTGGTCTGGCAGATCCAAATGCCCTCAGGCTGGCACTGGCAGCGCGGGACGCCGCCCAGTTTCTGGGACAACCCGAGGGCGAACTGGCGCTGGCAGAGTGTGCGGTGTATCTGGCGGTTGCACCTAAGTCCAACAGTGTCTACACAGCCTGGGCGAAAGCGCGGCAAGCTGCCGAACGTTACAGTCATGCTGAAGTGCCGCTGCATTTACGCAATGCCCCCAGCAGTATGATGAAAGACCTTGGCTACAGCCAGGGTTACGCTTATTATTTTGATGATCAGGTGGGGAGTTTTGCCCAGACTTACTTTCCAGCTACGATAAAAGAACAGCAGTATTTTGAAGCAGGAGCCGAAGGCTGGGAGCAAAAACTCAAAAGTAGACTCGAGCAACTCGAGAGCGCACGCAAAAAAGCAAGATCTCAGGAGTAAAAAATGAAAACACTCGGACTGGATTTGGGCGGTACCAAGATAGCTGCAGCGGTGGTTGAAGACGGCAAGATACTGGCAAAGACCCGCATTGAAACCCCGCAGGAGGGGTTTGAGAGTGTCATGGACGGGCTCGAGCAAGTGGCGCGAAAGCTGCTGACAGAACATCCCGATGTCGAGGCTGTCGGTGTGGGTTCACCTGGGCCACTGGATTTGGAGCGCGGCATTGTGCTTTTCGCCCCCAACATTCCAGGCATGAACAACGGACCCCTGGTAGACGCCTTACAGCAGCGCCTGGGGCGCCAGGTTTTTCTGGAAAACGATGCCAATGCAGCAGGTTTTGCCGAACACCTGTATGGCGCTGCACATGATTTGCAAAGCAGCATTTATATCACCATTTCCACCGGCATTGGTGGAGGGCTCTTCATCGGCAATCAGATTGTGCACGGTCATAGTGGTGCGGCTGGCGAAGTGGGACATATGACCATTTTGCCCGATGGCCCCTTGTGTGGCTGCGGGCATTATGGTTGCTGGGAGTCGCTGGCTTCGGGGCGGGCGATTGCCCGTGAAGCCAGCTTTGCCTACCGCGAAAACTTAAGTACAGCGGAGGTCTTTAAACGGGCTGAAGTCGGTGAGCGCAAAGCTCTGCAAATTGTGGACGCCGCCGCCAAAATGTCAGGTCTGGCTCTGGCTAACCTGCAAAAGATTTTTGACCCAAGTGGGTTTGTAGTAGGTGGTGGTATGAGTCAGGCAGGCATGTTTTACATTGATAAGGTTCAAGCTGCTGCCGATAGATTTACGGTGGACTTTCCCAGCGTGACCATACGTCTGGCACGCCTGGGTACCGATGCCGGGGTCATTGGTGCAGCGGCGGTAGCGCTACCATGACACTCGAGCTGCTGCTGGCTGCCTTGCTTATTTTTGGGCTGCGCATTCTGGATGTATCGATTGGCACGCTTAGAATTGGCATGTTAATTCGGGGACGCCGAGGGCTGGCAGGTTTATTCAGCTTTTTTGAATCGCTCATCTGGCTGACCGCTGCTGCTCAAGTTTTAAGCAGCCTCGATAGTCCAATCAAGTTTGTTGCCTACGCAGGAGGTTATGCTGCCGGGACCATGCTGGGCTCGACGATTGAACGCTGGATAGCAGTGGGCAATACCCTGATGCGGGTGGTGTCCCCTGCCAGCGAAGCCAGTCCGGTTCCCGCACTGCGCGACGCAGGTTTTTATGCCACCATTGTCAACGCCCAGGGGCGCGATGGGGACGTGCAGGTCTGTTTTAGTGTGATACCACGCAAGCGCGTGCCGGAGGTTCTGCGGATTATTCAGCAGATTAACCCCAAAGCCTACGTGACCTTTGAGGAGACGACACCCGTGCGTTTTGCCTCGCAGGCAGCGTCACAGGTCAGAAAATAGCACCTTTGCAAAAACTCTTGGATAGCGATGTTCACTGCTTGCTCGGTACTAGTAGCATTTCCAGGCTTTGTTGAGACAAGCTGAATGAGTTGATTTCAAACCCCCAGGTCGCATGGGTCATTGAGATGTCTCAATGACCCATGGAAACGCTATAGTATTTCTCCCCAGCTAGCCAGATGCGGTCACTTCTCTTGAGTGCGTCATTCGTGCGAAAGCTGGCACGACCAGGCATAAAGCCTTGAGGAAGTCTCATAAGGCTGACTTTGCAAGAAGCCAAATGGCTCAGGGATGCCGCAAAACCTGAATGCTCGAGACCCAAATAGTATTCTCCTGATAGCTGGCCTGAACATAAACACGAGTTCCGACTGCCAGAGGCGCAGTCACTCCCTCCAGCCAGAGCCTTTCCCCAGACCCCAGAATGACCTCAGCTCTGTCAGCTGGGTAGTGCGCTGCTATGGTGGCAGTGAAAGCCAAAGGTCGTTCTGCAGGCTTCAGTTGTGGTGGACAACAACCCGCGAGCAGACATCCCATGAAGAGTGTCAGGAGTCGGGTCATGAGTGTTCCCCACGATCAGTATCAGCATAATCGGGGTTGGCACGAATCTCCTCTGCTCGTGAATAGCTGCGTGAGTCCACGCTGAGGTGCTGAAAGCGTGGGTCACCTTCGCGTTCTTTCCAGATGCGGGGCTTGGCTGGTATGCCCAGACCAATAACGTGCGGCTCAAAGTCCCGAGTCACCAGTGCCATAGCTCCCATCATGCTGTCATCGCTCAGAACAGTTCCAGCCAGGACCGTGGCATGATAGGCTACCCGCACACCCCGCCCAATCACGGTCTGTTTTAAGGTGACATCTGGCACGTTGAGAATGTCATGATTGTGGCTATAGATATTGACATAGTCGCTGAGACTGGCTTCGTCATGCAGAATAACGCCACCAATATCATCGATAAAAACATATCGGTGAATGGTCACGTCATCACCCACGCTGATGTTATAGCCTACTGAAACCTCAACGTTCTGAAAAACTTTTAGGTTCTTGCCAGCTCGAGCAAAAATGCGTTGGGCCAGCATCTGTCGCAGGGGGATACCACTGGCAACAGATTGTCCCAGGGCTGTCTGGTCCAGGCACTTCCAGAACCACAAAAGCGGTTTGACTCGCTGGAACTTTTGCTGGTCAGTGGCGATATAGTATTCAGCCTCAAATGTAATATTGCGCGGGTCCAGGGCAAAGGCTGTCATGGGTGAGCGTTGGTTTAGTTCAGTGTAGCTGCAAGCGTGCATAAGCTGGGCCAGCTCTTCGCGTACCACTACATTTCGGTCGAGCTGAGCATCGTCAAATTGCTCAGCAAGCCTCTGAATGTAGCATTCCAGGTCTTGCTGGGCACTTGGTATGAGTGGGCGTGGAACAAGCCAGGGCATGAATTACCTTAGCGCGAGCTCTTAGGCCAGCAACGTCAGATGCATGACGCTTTGCACAGATTATACCAGTTCCGGATAAATTCTTGGGTTTATCCCAATGATTTATCCCGAGCAGAGGGAGTAAGAAGCGGGGATTGCTTTTCAAATCTTTAACCAATGTATCGGGCTCGGTATTAGGCTAAGGACCCCAGTCTGGTGATACCGACCTCAGTTTGCCACCAGACCTGTCTATCCGGGGGCAAAGCAGGCTGCCACTGCTTCCTGAGCGTGCTGGGCACGGGTTCATCAGCCGCATGAATTAAAATCGGACGCGCTTCTAAGGCAATACTGGGGCTTTGCTGTAAGCGCTGCATGATGGCCTCAAAAGACCAGTCGGCTGACCACAGCGTTTTCAGAGCCAGCAGCGCAGGGCGACCTCTGCTAGCGAGCAGGCCGCTGGCTTCAGAGCGCCTGACACGCAGGTCAAAAGCCAGGTCCTGAATAGCCGTGTAGACCTGATCGATGGTTTCATCCAGCAGATAATGGTGTTTCAAGAGTGCCTGAGCTTCGGGAATGATGTCTTCAATATCATCCTCATCGGGATCGTGCAGGTCAACGTGACTGAAAAGTAGCTGCAACTGCTCAGGTAGGTTATTCAGGCGATAGAAGCTCTCTTCAAAGGCTGCAGGTATAATCACAATTCTGGCGATCGGTAGACCTGCCTGCCTGAGCTGCTGTAAGTCCTGTAATTCCCGGGGTAAATCGGCTGTTGGCTCGAGGTTCTCCAGGTTGTAAATGACTGTCTGAGTACCCATGCGTTCATGATAGCCAATGCAGTTGATGATCTGCGTGATGGGAGCGTGGTGCAGCGTGGTGTCATAGACCCCGAAGCACATTCCCTGGGTGTATACTGGCTGTAGAAATAGTCGGGTAGTCTTGTGTTACGTTGTGAAATGCCCTACTAACAACATCTTGACTGGTAGCGTAGTCTGTTACTATGAATGTCGGTGTCAGCAAATGCTTGGCTGTCGAAAAACAAATGATAATGTTTTGTAGATCGGGCTGTGGCATCTGGCTTGCCACCTATGAGTCTTAGGTCTGTGGAAAGGGCATGTGCAAAAATGAAATACAGTGTGAACTTAATGATGCCCCTGACCGAACAGGAAGCATCTGTTGTGGCGCTGCAACTCGCTGAGAAAATGAATATTTCAATCGGCAAAATGATGCGACTCTTAACCGGTGAACCCGGTCCACTGACCAAGCCCATCGAGCGTGATGTTGCTGAAAAGCTAGTGCGACTGATGAGAAAGCTGGGAGTTTCAGTCATCATGTTGTCCGAACCTGAGCCAGTGTCAGTTGCTCCCCAGCCACACACACTTTCAAAGGGCGTAAAGACCAGCAAAGCGGCAGCTGACGCTAAGCCGATAACAGCACAGAATGCTGGGAGCAGCACGACTATCTCAGACCGTATGGAAGTAAGAATTGTCCTCGAGAATGCTTTTCCAGAGGCAAAACCAAAGACTGCTGACGTTGCGCCCGATGTGACTCTTGAAACCAAACGGCCCAGCTTCCCTTTTACCTTTGGACTATTGTCTTTGCTGGCGATTGGTCTCATGATTGCCTTGGGGGCAAGCTATGGTATTCCCCCGCGTGGGATGATATCAGCAGAAGTTCGGCGGCCAATGGTGGCGACTCTCGAGGCTGGGGTACTGGCTTATCAGGCGGGTCAACTGGATGAGGCTGTCAGGATTTTTGAGGAATTGGCACATGCAGGTAATGCTGCAGCACAATTTGAGCTTGCCTGGCTGCACGGAGATAGTGGCGTGCAACTTGACTACGACAAGTCAGCTTATTGGCTTAGACAAGCAGCCGAACAAAACTATCCACTGGCACAGTATCACCTTGGACTCTATCACTACTATGGTCAGGGAGTTGAGCAGAGTCCACTCGAGGCCGCAAAGTGGCTGGAGAGGGCTGCCCGCCAGGCTGTGCCTGAGGCGCAGTACCGTTTGGGCGTAATGCTACTGGAAGGCGATGGTATCGAGGCCGATGTCAATCAGGCCAGGCGCTGGCTGCAACTGGCGAGCGTCCAGAATGTAACTGAAGCAACATCTTATCTGACTGTTTTAGAAGCGCGTCAGCCAGAATCTGCCAGTGTGGCCGAAAATGGCCTGGCCAGTGAAAATCCCGTTGTCACCACTGACTCTAATACCACTGACTCTGACGCCACTGAAGCTACAGGTCTCTTGACTACTGATATAGCCCTGGCACCTGGTGAGGCAAGCGTCGCCGAAGACAATGCCGAACCCGAGGTCACTACGCTTGATGCAGGCAGAAGCACCGAAATAACAGCTGGGGAAACCAGTGTTGCGCCGACGGAAACGGCTGACATCACAACTGACTCGGCAGCTGAGCCACACACCACAGTAAACATTGCCGTACTGGATTTTGTGGGAGTATCAGAGTTAAGCGACTTACAGGATGGGCAAGCTACCTCTGAGGTCGCAGCTTCAGGCGTCGCTGAGAATGTAACTGTTGCAGAGGCTGACACTCCCGTAAACGTCTTTAGCCTTGTAACCAGGGCTCCCGCTTTGGAACTGCAAAGAAGCTTGTTGCTGGCTGAACTGGATCTGAATCTGCGCGATGACTTTGGACAGACACCGCTTATGTACGCCATCAGTCATGGCCGCTCGGACATCGTTCCTCTGCTTCTCGATAATGGTGCAGATGTGAATGCGCAAAGCACTTCTGGCTGGACAGCCCTAATGTTTGCAGCCAGGGATAATCCCGACACCATTCCAATACTACTTGACAAGGGTGCCAACAGGGATTTTGTCAACCAGGACGGCAAGCGGGCCTTTGACATAGCGCTCGAGTTGCATCCCAGCCTTGCGCCTATGCTGCACAGCAATTAATACCGGTTCCGGATAAATCATTGGGATAAACACAATGATTTATCCCGAGCAGGGTGTTAGGAAGCGAGGATTGCTTTTCAATTCTTTAAGCAATTTATCGGGCTCGGTATAAAGCTTAGTTTTTTGAGGCTAGCACAACGATTTCCCCGACCAAGGAGAAAAACATAAAGCACCTCTGTGAGACACTGAGGCTATTTGTTACCGCCCTCCTGTAAATGGGGATTTTGACCCCAGGCCAGTTTTTGTCTGAGGATTTCAAAATAACTTCGTTTTCCCGAAGAAAGTAACAAAAAATCTGTCGGCGCTGCTGAAACTGTAAAGCTGTCACCTGAGCGCAAGCTGAGCCGCTCCTGGCTGTCTACTACCAGTGCCAGTTCATCGGTACTGGATGCTACCGTGCAGCTGATGCTGGCGTTTCCCTCAATAACAATCGGGCGATTGGTCAGTGCATGTGGCGCAATCGGGGTGATGACAAAGGCGCGCAAACCCGGACTGACGATAGGTCCCCCCAAGGACAGCGTATAGGCTGTTGAACCTACAGGGGTCGCGATAACCAGACCATCAGCTCGGTACTGAATGGCGTGTTGATGGTTGATGGTAACAGTAAGGCTGAGTAAGCGAGTCATGACACCTTGTCCAACAAAGGCTTCGTTCAGAGCGTATTTCGTTTTGCCGTTGAGCGACGCCTGTAACATCATTTTGGGGCTGATGTACCAGCCATGTGGCTGCTGTCCGGCAAGATAGCTGCGGACGTCTTCCGGGCTGTGTTCAGCCAGAAAACCAAGTTTGCCCAGGTTGACACCCAGAGTAGGCACACTTGCGCCAACCAGGCGCCTTGCTGCCGAGAGCATGGTGCCATCACCACCTAAAGCGATGACCAAATCAACAGATGTTGCCAGTTTGGCAAGCTCAGCTTCGCCGTCAAGATCGAGGAGCACCTCTACGCCTAAGGTCTTTAGAGACGTTGCAACTTCCATAGCCAGAGGATGTGCCTGGGGTTTATAGCGTGAGCTGGTAACAATCACCCGTTTAAGTTCTGCCGCAACAGTATGAAACTCGCTGCTCATAAGAGCGTCAGTCGCGCCTTGACTGTGTTTAGGACCCGCTGAATAACTTCGCTCAAGCTTAGCTGTGATGTGTCAATATGCAGTGCGTCCGCTGCTGGCTCGAGTTGACGCGCGTCCAGTTGATCGCGGTGCCTTAATGCGTCTGTGACTTCAGACAGGCTGGCAGCGCGTTCGCCGACACGGCGCTGGGCGCGCACCTCGGGGCTGGCTGTCAGATAAAACTTGCAAAGTGCCTGGGGAAAGACCTTCTTGCCCATGTCACGACCCTCGATAACAAACGTGCCTGAGATATCGCGCAAGCGGTCATCGACCCAGTCCCGCACCTGTGGATGCCCCGCAATGACTGAGACCTTTAAGTCCACGTCGTCGGTATGTAAAGCGGCGCTTTCATCCTGACCATCGATCAGTACGCGATTTGGCTCAATGGCGATGGCCTGCAACACCACTGTATGCTGAGACAGAAGCTCCAACACCCCCTGTTCATCCGCCAGATCGGCACCCTCATACAGCGCCAGGTAGGTTGCCGCACGATATAAGAGCCCGCTCGAGACAAAGGGAATACCCAGCGTGTCAGCGACTCCTCGGGCAACGCTGGACTTGCCAGAGGCTGCTGGGCCATCTATGGTGATTATCTGAAGTTGCATATCAACATCATAGCGCAGTGAGTACCTCAAAAAACTCGGGAAAGGTCTTGCTGACACAGGCAGGCTCATTGATGATAACCCCGGGCAGTCGTAAACCAGCCAGAGCAAAGGCCATCGCCATGCGATGATCCCCATAGGTATCGACCGAGACTGTGCCAGGCGCAGAACCCGTAAGTGGGTGTACGATAATAAAATCATCCCCCTCGTCAACTCTGACAGCAAACTTGCGTAACTCCTGATGCAGTGCACTTAGGCGGTCTGTTTCCTTGATGCGCATATTCCAGACGTTTTCAATTTTCACCGGGCTGTCAGCAAACAGCGCTATGACTGCCAGCGTTTGGGCCTGGTCAGGCATGTCATTCAGATCAAAGCTACCCCCTTTAAGCCTGCCATGCGCTGGCCCCTGTACCTCACAGCCGTTCTCGCTCCAGCTAACGCTACAGCCCATTGCCGCCAGTACCTCCGCCAGTCGCTTGTCGCCCTGAACACTGCCTTGACCAAGGTTATCAATACGCACACGCCCACCCGTAATGGCCGCTGCCGCCCAGAAATAACCCGCTGCCATGGCGTCACCTTCGATCAGGTAGTCCTGCGCCTGATAAACCTGGGGCTTTACAGCAAAACGCTGGTAGCCTTCTCTAGCTACAGTGACGCCAAAATCTGCCATCAATTTAAGCGTCATATCGATAAAGGGTTTCGATTGCAAGGTGCCAGTTACATCGATCGTCACTTCTGCCTGAGCATAGGGAGCAGCCATCAGCAGTGCAGATAAATACTGCGAAGAACGGTCCCCCGCAATCTGCGTGTGACCACCCGGAAGACCCTGGGCCTTAAGTTTCACTGGCGGACAGCCCGTCTGATACTGGCTATCCACGCTTACTCCCAGCGCCTTAAGTGCGCTGAGCAGGTCTTGAATGGGGCGCTGGCGCATACGCTCGTTGCCGTCAAGAAGGTAGTCGCCCTGACCCAGGGCAAGCATGGCGCATAAAAAACGTATTGAGGTGCCCGAGAGTTTCAGGTCAAGGCTTAGGTCGCTGCGCGGAATAGTGCCACCTTGGCCGGTCACCTTGAATGTAGTGCCATCTAGCTCGAGTTCAAAACCAAGCTGCCGCAGTGCCAGAAGCATGACATCTGAATCTTCAGCGACCAGTGCCCCGCGCAGTGTCGTAACGCCGTCAGCCAGTGCAGCTATGACCAAAGCCCTGTTGGTGAGGCTTTTTGAGCCTGGGACACTCAGCTTTCGGTCGAAATGTCTTACAGGCTGAATCTCAAGGCTATCAGGAAAGATTAGGGAACTCATACCACCTTCGCAATTACTGCTACCGGACTTAACCAGGCTGCATACTCAGGAAGCTCACCGCGCACCATGGCAAAGAAACGCTCAGCCAGACGCCTTGTGATTTCCCCTCTGCTGCCACCTGCCACCATGCGCCCATCCACCTGGCTAATGGCCGTAATCTGTGCGCCTGTACCGCAGAAAAAAAGCTCATCTGCCACGTAAAGCTCCGTGCGGTCGATATCACGTGTTTCACTAGCGATGCCCAGGTCGGCTGCCAATTGCAGCACAGTGCGGCGGGTGATGCCCTCGAGAATATCGGCCGTTACCGGTGGTGTAATCAGCACACCACGGCGCACCATAAAGATATTTGCTGCACTGCCCTCACTGATCTTGCCCTGCTCGTTAAGCATGATCGCCTCATCAAAGCCAAAGGTACGCGCATCATCATTGGCAAGGCTCGAGTTTACGTAAGCACCAGATACCTTGCCACGTGCCGGTATCATCGTGTCGCTAACCCGCCGCCAGGGTGACACCATCACCTTGAGACCTCGCTCGTCACTATAATACTCATCGAGTGCCAACATATAGAGTGCAAAGCCGTCGGCAACGCTACTTAAGGTAGGTGTGAGGTCCAGCCCTGCCTTATAAGCAAAGGGGCGGTAGTAAACATTTTTATCCGGGCGGTTCTTTTCAGTTAAAGCCACAACCATCTCTGCTAGCTCAGTTCTATTAAAGGGCAGCTTGATCTTGAGCAGGGCAGCGGACTGTATAATACGCTCACAGTGGTCTGTCAGACGAAAGATATTGATAGATTGCCCGTCTGCACTCAAATATCCGCGAATCCCTCCAAAAACGCCCGTACCATATTGCAAGGCGTGTGTTGCAACACTGACTTTGGCATCCTCAAAGGGCACAAATGCTTCCTCAAAATAAGCATAGGGTAAAAAGCTGGCGGCCATACTACCTCCTTGGACTGCTAGGGTGCCCTGAAGGCGAGCAGTTCACTGTATTTTAACCACTCTTTGGACCTGAGGGCTTTTTTACTGGACCTCACACAACCACTTGGCTTAAAAGCTGTTTATCAAAACGCTTCCACGAACCTGGGGAAATCGCAAACGAAACGCTCAGATTACATAGCCTTTTTGGGGAGCAGGATGTCTCATTCGCACAGAAACTGGCTATAAACCAAGGTCATAGTCCAGAATGACGGGTGCATGATCAGACATAATGGGTTGCGGAGGTATATTCGCTTTTAGGATTGAGTTCCTTAGCTCTGCACTACAAAATTGATAATCCAGTCGCCAGCCAACATTCCTGGCTCTGGCCCCACTGCGCAGTGACCACCAGGAGTAAGCCGCCTGCTCTGGCCCTACGGCCTGCCTATAGGCGTCAATCCAGCCGTTTGCCAAAAGCGCATCAAGCCAGGCGCGTTCCTCAGGCAAAAAGCCACTGTTTTTTTGATTCTGTTTCCAGTTGGTCAGATCGATGTTTTGATGAGCGATATTAAAGTCACCACAGACGATAACAGGACGCTGCTCTTTCAAGAGCTTGTCAAGGTGCAAGCTGAGTGCAGCCAGAAAATCCATCTTGAAATCCTGCCTCTGTGGCTGGCTCGAGCCTGAGGGTACATAGACACTAAGCACGCTGAAGTGCTGGTAGTCAACCCGCAGCACCCGACCTTCACAGTCAAAGTCTGCGACACCCAGACCATACGTTACCTGCTGCGCTGGCTGCCTTGAAAGGATAGCAACACCACTGTAGCCCTTGCGCTCAGCCGGATGCCAGTAAGCACGATAGGCGCTGGACTCAGGGAGTGCGGGCTCATGGTTTTTGAGTTCCTGCAAACAGACAATATCTGGCTGGTGTTGCTGCAGGAAGTCTGTCAACCCCTTGCCCAGGGCGGCGCGGAGGCCGTTGACGTTGAAGCTGATGATACGCACGTCAAAGGAGTTTCAGTAAGTCACCAAGGTCACGCTGCGCCTCTTCATCGACATCCAGCAAGGGTGCTCGCGGATAGCCAGCGCTGCGTCCCTGAAGCCTGAGGGCCGCCTTAAGTCCCGGCACACCGTATCTGGCTGTAACCGCCAGCGCCAGGGGGTTCAGACTCGTCTGAAGCTGACGGGCAGTTTCAAGGTCGCCAGCGGCAAAAGCGCTCAATATTTTTTTGTATGCTGCTGCTGCCACATTGCCAACTGCCAGGATGCCCCCTCGGGCGCCCAGGGCCAGGGCCGCCAATAAGGTGGGGGCATTGCCTGTCAGGACGATAAACGCCTCAGGAACCTGCCGCATGATTTCAGTCAGCGCCATGATATTGCCGCTCGAGTCCTTAAGTCCCCTGATATTAGGGTGACTTGCCAGCTGCGCGACAAGGCTCGGAGAAAGGCTCAGGCTAGTGTTGGCCGGAACGTTATAGAGCAGCAGCGGAATAGGGCTCTTATCAGCAATCCGCTGAAAGTGGGTCAACAATAAGCGCTCACTCATCAGTGACAGGTAGTAGTGGGGTGGTAAAACCAGGGCATAATCTGCACCGATTGTCGCAGCCACCTGGCAACGTTCGATAACATGCTCAGTGGCTTCACCACCCGTGCCAGCCAGCATGGCTTTGTGTTCAGGAATCACAGCTCTGGCGCTTTCTAAAACCTCGCTGCGTTCAGCTTCGCTGAGATAGCTGGCTTCGCCATTGCTACCCAGAATCAAAAAGCCATCAACTTCTGGCTCGAGTGCAGCGATAAGCGTCTTTTGATCCTCAGCACTAAAACGTCCTGCCTGGCTAAAGGGGGTAGGCAGGGGCGGAATAAGTCCATGAAGCTCTTTCATGCTGGCATCCTACCGCAACATTGCTACAGGGTGAGTCAGGTAATACCAGTTCCGGATAAATGCCAGTAATGCGGGATGCTTCATTGAATCCGTTTGTTACACTGTGCTAGACTCTTCATGAAGGTCGCGTGCTTGGTGGTTGGCCAACCTGGCGCGAACATCGGTGTCATACGATTTTTAGCGCAGCTGTGCTATACCAAAGGTGAAGTATGCCCCTTATTCCTGGCATGATGGTCATGCCGACCGTTGCCGCCAATACAGTTTTTTCCCTGCTTAAAGACAGGTCTTATGCGGTGCACTCACCGGACAGTCTGGCAGTAGTATCACCTATGTACAATGAAGAGCTGGGGGCTGGCAGGGCGCTCGCCTCGCTGCTCGAGCAGGAGGTTATGCCTCAGCAGTTGATCATCAGCATCAATGGTGCTACCGACGCTACCTATGACGTCGTCACTGACGTCTTAAAGAAAAAAGGTTTTACTTTTCAGGGCACGCGCGCCTGGAAAAAGTTTAGTGCTCTGCATGAAACCTGGGCATCTTCAGGCTTTGCTATTGATGTACATATCGTGGTTTACTACCGCAAGGTCAGTAAGTCAGAAAGTGTCAACAACCTGATTACCGAAGGTGTTGTGACAGCGGATCGGGTACTGGTAGTCGATGGTGACACGGTATTTCATCCTGCCTTCATACGCCATTTGCGCGAAAACTTTTACCGCCTGAAAATTTGCAAAACGGCTCAGGGTCAAGAGTTTGTGCTCGAGGATTATGGTTTGCAGTCCGGCTCAGTAACATCTTTTGCTCCTGATGATGCCTCGCTGGTTCAGCGCTTCATTTCGGCAGGCCGCACCGCTGAGTACGCTTTCTCGAGCGTTTTGCGTTCAGGCCAGGCTAAGCAGTTTGCCAAGGGTCCGCTCTTTGGCAACAGCCGCTTGTATACCGCTGTTGGTTGCGGCTTTGCGGTGCGGCGTGACCTCTTTCCCATGCCGATGGACACCGAAACCGAAGACCATGATTTTAGCCTTGCCTGCCAGAGCGCTGAAAAAACCGAGGGTATCGTCACACGTGATGACCTGATGCGGCGCGGTTTTCGCTTTATTGTTGATGGTAAGGTTCACACACCGCAGGATTTGTTTCAGGCGCGTGACCGCATCGTTATGAGGCGTGGCGGTAATGCCCGCTTTGTACTCAATGCCCTTATGGGTACGGAAGATCCGCCACACTTTAATGGCTTCATCCGGCAGATTGAGCGCTGGAATGGTGGAGGACAGCAAAATGCCCTGAAACGCATTGGGCGTCCCTTGACAGTCAATGTGCATTTTACAGTGTGGGCAGCGCTGCTTGAAAGTGTTCTGGGTATTTTCCTGTTAGCTCTCTTGCCCATCATGCTGGCACTGAATGTCGGCAACCCGAGCCTGGGTTTGCCTGTGGTGGCGCTTGGGGCCTGGTTAGGACTGGATTTGCTCATGACCTTTATGCTGGTCATGCTGGGCCTGTTCTGGTTTCACCGAGCAGAAGGCTATACCCGCAGCCAAGCGCTGGGACGCAGCATGTGGCGCAGTATGGCATGCACCTTGCCGTTTATGGTCTTGCGCTGGATTAATCCCCTCACCTATGTCGCTAGTGCTACCCGGGTTGTGCCGGAGTTTCTCTTTGGCAAAGGTGATGCTGAGCCAGGTGTCACCTGGGAACGCGCCTATGTGAAACGACAAACGCGCACACAGAAGGTCTTTACCTGGGGTGTGTTGAGCTGCGCCATAGGCACCTTTGCAGTAGCCAATCTGGCACCCTACCTCAATCCAATTAATCAGGACGCCTGGCGGCTGGTCTACAGCGGACCCTACGTCGATATGCGTCACTATGACGATTGGCCTTTTCTGGTGGCGGACAAACTTAGTGAGACACTGAGCAGCAGTGTGATTAGTGCTGCCGAGCATCCGCAGGAATTGTTTGATATCCCCCCACCCACGCTCTCAGCTTTTTGTGATCCGTCCCAGACACGCTTAAATCGCGAAGACAGGCAGCTGGCACACTTGGGCGACAGCAATCAGTCTTTTGCCGAAAATCGCTGGCGCGCCAGAACACTGGCACGACTTGCGCCTCTGCTGGGCTTTATCGAAGCATCAGCAACCGCCTATGATGTGCCGATTGACCTCTTGCTCATGACCCTCATCAATGAGAGTGATCTTGATCCTCTGGCAGTAGGGCCGACCGATGACCTGGGTCTCTCGCAAGTCACTTCGGACGCCCTGACCCTACTCAAAGGGCTGGCGACTAACCCGAGCAGCCAGTTTTACAATCCACGCCTATTCCCCAGTTATTTTAACGTTTTTGATCCTGATTTTTCCGTCTGTGCTGGCGCAGCCAAGCTTGCCTGGGCACTGGACCAAACCGCAGCAGACAAATACGCAGAGGCCTATGCGCTCTACATCAATCCGATTCATGGTCTGGTAAATGGCAGACTCAGTGACCAGCATGCGCCTCTGGTTGCCGCTATGCTGGACAATGGCCCTATGGTTCAGGGCTTGGCAGATGTGTTTGCGGCCTATGCACGGCATCCCGAGCGCTTGCCACTTGTTGAGCGCCAACTGGTACAAATCGCTTATGAGGTGCGGGCCATGCGTTTGTCGGTAAAAGATGCCTATCAGCAGGTTTATCAGCTGGTTCAGGAGCATGACCTGCGAGATGCTGAACTTTATGAAAACGTGCTGGCCATGTATTTTAATATCTCGGCAGAGCTGCCCCAAAGCAGGCAATAGCACCTCAGTTTAGGCTATGATAACTGGGATAATGAAAATGCGTTTACAATGTCTGCTCGTTCTCGTTCTGACGATGGGGCTTTTAACAGCCTGTACGGTGAATCAGCCGCCGCTCATAAGTACCCTTCCTGATCAGATTCTGGTGCAAAATGCGCTGACGCCAGTAAGCCTCGAGCTGGACTTTGAGATTTCCGATGCCGAGGATGCTCCTGAGGACTTGCGACTCAGTTTTAACAGCTCTGATCCAGCGGTAGCCTCAACTGAGGACATGGTGCACCAGTGCAGTGGAGAACAGTGCCGCCTGACGATATTGGTCAAACGGGAACATGCCAGTACTGCTACCATTCAAGTCACTGTCCGTGACAGCGCCAATGCAGCAGCCACAAGCCGTTTTGAGCTGCAGATTGCACCCCGTTTGCTTAAAGATGTCAATGAAGCGCTGCTTCGCAGTGCTATCGCCACAGCAGACCCCGGAGATGTGCTGGAGCTGGAACCAGGAAGCGTACTTGACCTTGCTGATGAGTTACGACTTGACAAGCACCTCACGATTCTGGGCAATGGCGGCAGGCTGACCGGCAAGAACACGCGGCTGCTGCGCATTTTGCCTGCAGTACAGGTACGGCTCGAGTCAGCCACCTTACAGCAGGGGCGCGCCCAGGACGATGGTGAAACCCTGTTTGATGAGCCTCTGGGTGGGGCAATTTTTAATCAGGGGTTGCTCGAGCTTTGGGACATGACCTTTTTTGCCAACCAGGCGGTCAATGGCGGCGCTATCTACAATGAAGGTGAACTTGCCAGCCTGCTGATCGAAAAAAGCGTTTTTGGCGCAGCAGGCCAGGCCAATCGTGCCGAGCGCAGCGGCGCGGCAGTCTTTAATGATGGTGGCACAGTGGTCATTCGTGAAAGCCAGTTTATGAACAATAACGCGCTTAAGCGAGCTGCCGCGATTTATAACCTGGGTGAGCGGGCGACGCTGACAGTAGAGACCTCGCTCTTTCATGACAATGTTGCCGAAGACGGTGGCGCAATCAAAAATGAGCTGGGTACTGTCACAATTCGTAACAGCGAGTTTCTGCGCAATATCGCCAGCGTGGTCGAGGGTGGGGCCATCGTGAATACCAGCGGAACACTGCGGCTTTACACAAGCCTGCTGCGAGGTAACCGCGCTTTACAGGGTGCCGGCGGAGCGCTCTATAGTTCAGGTGATTTGCTGCTCGACGCAACTATCTTTGAGGATAACCACACGGTAGCCTATGGTGGGGCGGTAGCCCAGGAAATTGCTGCTGTGGATTTTGTCATTCGCAATGGGAGCCGCCTGAGTGGCAACAGCGCAGATGGTGATGGTGGAGCAATTTACAATGGCAGTCGGCTGAACCTGAGCGCGGACAGTCTGATTATCGGCAATCGCGCCGATGCCAATAGCAGTGGAGCAGGCGCAGGTGGGGGAATCTACAATGAGCAGGGACTGCTAATGGGTATTAGCAGTAGTAATGTGCGTGACAATCAACCAGACGATGTCTTTAATTTGCCCTAGGCACAAGCCGGTACATTCCACCCAGAATGTCCAGTACATAGAGTTCACCAGCCTCATTCTCCACAAAGGAGGTGATGCGCAAATCGGTCTCGAGCAAGAGTTCACCTTTAGGCTCTGCTAATGTTGTATCAAAGGCCCAGATGCGACCATTGGTAAAATCTCCATAAAAATAAAGCCCCTGCAATTCGGGGAAGTCTTCACCGCGGTAAACATAGCCACCAATCACTGCATTACCCCCTTGTGCATCAAAGGCCACATGCCCATAGGCAAGAAGCGGAGCCAGATACCTGGGATTGTCGCAGTCCTCTATAGCGGGCTCGAGGTTTGACGGAAACACAAAACAGACGGGTCCTTCTCTGGCAGGCCAGCCGTAGTTGCCACCCGCACGGATCAGGTTGATTTCTTCCCAGTCGTAGTTACCCACATCACCAAGATACAGATGCTCTGTTTCCGGGTCAAAGGAAAAGCGCCAGGGATTTCTAAAACCATAGGCATAAATCTCGGGGCGTACCCAGGGCAGCGCGGTAAAGGGGTTATCAGCAGGAATGGCATAGGGTGTTGCGCTATCAACATCAAGACGCAGCAGCGAACCAGCCAGCACGTCAAGGTGTTGAGCCACATCAAAGTCCTCTCGAGGCTCAAACAGTGGCCCGGTACCATCACCGACACTCACATACAGATAGCCATCTGGTCCAAACTTGAGCTGACCTCCGTGGTGATAGGGGTCGTGGGGTGAGTAGCGGATAATCTCCTGACGATAGGCCTGTCGGTAGGCCAGGTTGGGATTACTGCGAAAGGCCTGATGTTCGACGACTACCAGGTCATCGGTACCAAACTCCGTATAGCTGACAAAAAAGCGTCTGTTGTCTGCAAACTCAGGATGGAAGACGATGCTGTACATGCCCTGCTCGCCTGCCAAAGCCGTTACGATGCCATCCAGGTCAAGAAAGGGAGTCTCCAGCAACTCCCCATCTTGCCAGACGCGCACAAAGCCATCCAGTTGAACGATGAAGAGCCGTCTGGAACCGTCACCCGCATGTGTGGCATAGGTGGGCAAGGTCAAACTGTCCGCAATCAACTGTAATTCTATGGCAGGCAAACGCTGTGCCAAAACTGTGCCCAAAAGAATAAAAAGACTGAGGGCAAGTTTTTTCAGGACTGATGGGTTAGGCAGGCCCGCATGTTTGGCAGCACCTATTCGGACATCTTCGGGGCTCAGATTATTAAACAGCCAGGAGGTTATCATTAAAGCAATCATCAGGAGTAGGTTAACCCACTTTAACAGCGTCTGACGTTAGTTAATTCCGCTTTACCTCAGAATCACTTTCAAGTAAAGTTGCTAGCTTGTCCGTAATCAGGCCAACACTGATGCTGAGCGCTCACGCCAAAGACTTATCCGGAACTGGTATTAGGGTGTGCCTGCCAGAGTAGTGCCAGCCAGTTGTTCACGAAAGGCCATCAGTACACTGTCTGAGCTGTGGATGCGCCAGTCGGTTTCTTTGTCCTCATTGAACCATACGACTGCCTCGAGTCTGGGAAATCTGGTAGTGGCAAACATCTCCCGCACCCACTCGGCCTTATCCCCACCACTTTCTGCTGAGGCCACTTCGGCAATCCAGATGGGCTGCGCTCCCAAAGCCGCGACGCGGGCATAGGGTGCTGCAAAAACCTGCTCAAAGCTCGCCCAACTGCTCCAGCTGCGGGTGTCTCCCCAGTTATAGCCATCCAGCGCCAGAATATCGACATAGTCTTCGCCTGGATAGTACAGTTCCATGCGGTTGTCCTGCGTGCGTGGTTCATCAGTGATATTGGGTGACCATACCCACTTGACATTAGTCGCACCGTATAAGCGGAAGATATCCACGATGCGCTGCCAGGCGACAACCAGTTCCGCAGGATTACCATTCCAGGGTGTCCAGTCACCATTCATCTCAGGAAAGGGGCGCAGATAGACCGGGCTGTTAAACTCGCGCACACCTTCAGCCCAGCTGCGAATATAGTCATCATATTGCCCGGCTGCGATATCCTCAACTCGCTGAGAGGTGCTTTCCCAGGCAATCAGTGGCAAACGTCCGTGTTGTGAAGCCTGCTCGAGTAGGCTGGCATCAAAATCATTGTTCCAGCTCATAAACCAGTGCACGATATCAAGACGCTGCCCCAGAGCAAGTTCAAGGTCATAAATGGGTACCATACCGCCCCAGACACCACCATAGGTGTAAGCTCCAAACAGGAAGGGGGCCTCGAATGGTTCAGTATTGCGGCTCTCCTCTTCAACCAGCTGCTGTTTAGCTTCGGGAATGCTGGGACTACTGAGACTACAGGAGGCCAGAGATACCAACAAACTAATGAATATAAGGAGACGTAAGCCACGAGGGCCTGAAGCAGGGAGAAGATGCATAAGAAGACGATTCCTTCAAGCCACCTGCACAATTGTGCAGGGTGAGGGGCACTTAACCAGGGTCGGTTGCGCTACTCGCTCCATTCATGCCAAGCGCCCAGATGCAGCATGAACTTCACAGCGTCCCACAGTAATCCACCTGATGCGGCAGGTTTATCGTGGCAAGAAAAAACTTCTGGCCGGTCGCGCTACTCGCTCCATCTGCCTTAAGCGCCCGCATACAGGGCAGACTTCATCGCGTCCATTCGCGGTCAGGAATATCCTGACTTACTGCTTGACATGAGTTTACTGCAAGAGGTCTTACATAAAAATCACGCTGCGGTTATTGCCAGAATCTCTGCAATGACCTCACCAAGTGCTTTACTGGTATCAATCTCATGACTGGCAGCATTCCGTAACAGTGGCTCAATCGTTTCTAAGTTGCTGAGTATCTGCACAATTTCTTCAGGGCGTTTGCCGTATAGGTTATTCCTTCGCATATGTAACCGATTAAGCATCACTTCAACGGGTGTACTCAGCAGAATAATGTGGTCAAACTGCTGAAAAAACTGCCCCATATTTGCCGCGCAACCACTGACAAAGAGCACTTCAGTGTTTTCGCTGGCAAGAAGTGTCCGAATGGTGTCTTCACGCCACAGCCAGTCCTTGCCTTCCCTTGCTCCCGTAGGGTTACCATCGACACTCACCCATTCGGAGTAGTCAGGAGAATCTGCGTCTATGGCGGTGTAGCCGCGCTGAACAAGTTCTGTAATTACAGCGGACTTGCCCACACCGGACATGCCCGTAAGTAGAACACGTGTCATGCTTGTCCCTGACTCCCTTTCCAGATACCTACATACTTTTTGCGGTACTTGGGGTCCGTTTCTATGTCAATAAGCTCGAGTGCTTTTGCTTTGATGCTAGTATCTTGCCTGTGGTCATGAATCTGCCTGAAATTCTGGATGATGTCATAGCGAATGAGCGTGCTATTCTTTTCGCTGACGCACTCATGGTAACGCTGCTCGAGTCCCGCTAGGACGATGTTCCGCTGTTGGTCTCCGGCTACGCCAACTTTCCAGAGTGACTGCAGACAATGTCTTGCTGTCACAAACTTTTCGTCTCTGGTGACCGCCAGAAGGGCATCAAAATCCCTGAGCATTCGCGTTTCTGGGTCACTCCTGGCAAGGTTGCAAAGCACCTGTGACGCGATGGCCCGCTGGCGGTTGTCGCCACTATCCAGTAGCTGAACCAGATCATCCCAGATCTCATAGGCCCAGCTCACCTGGTCACGGGTTGCCTTCATGAGTGTATCAAAGGCCCTATCCTGCGCCGCCTTATCCTTATGCTGTAACTCGGTCATGGCTTCTTGGTGCACTTATGCCTCCTTAAACGCTAGACCCTTTTCAGCCAGGGCTTCCCCCAGAATTCTTAAGGCTTTGGGTCCGACACCGTGTATCCTGAGCAGTTCTTTTTCACTAACGTTGCTGAGTTGCTCGAGCCTGGTGTAGCCAGCCTGCGCTAGTTCCCTGGCAGCTACTTTGCCGATAAAGGGAAAATCGCTCCCCTTGGCCTTTGCCAGGTTTTCGCCGACTCTGTACGCCACGATGCTGCCGATTAACTCGAGCGGCAGCGGCTCACTCAGGGGAAACTGCACAGAGCCTTTTGCGCCTTTATACTGGGATAACTCCGCCTTGAACGCTTCAATCCCACTGGGCGCAGGATAAAAGCCAATGTGGTTTTTGAATGCAGCAAAGTGAACCAGATTGCCGTCCAGGTCAAAGGTGGGTATGCCGTAGCTGATTTTCTCTTTTGCCGCCGGCGCAGCTTTCTGAATCACCTTGCGAATCGTTTCTAAAATGACACGAATATCCTTGGGAAACCCTGCAATGTAGTCATCCATCGTTTGAGGTGCTGTGGACTTCATGCTTCACCTTCTTTCTGGTAATGGACGCTGTAACAGGCGAGCAGATTGCCTGAGCCATGCCAGGTGCGGCTATGAATGAGTTTGAGTGAAATGTCTGGGCGACCCTTTCTTTAGCCGCATCTGCAATGTTGACAATTCGGGTATTATGCCAAGGGACTAA
>CAZZPQ010000009.1:0-2172 GCA_964655595.1 uncultured bacterium | reverse complement strand
TTTCTTTAGCCGCATCTGCAATGTTGACAATTCGGGTATTATGCCAAGGGACTAAGTCTTCAGTGCTTATTTTGTCTGACACAACAATCTTATCTACGCGTTCAATAAGTCTTGCGAACTCGAGCCTAATCACTGTGGCTTTTGCGTCACTCAGCACGGATGTCCAATAATTCTTGTTACCCAAAAACGACGTGCGACCACTCAAAATCAGCGTGTCAGCTGCCCTAAGTCGTTCGGTGTTGTAGTGGTCAAATGCGTCATCGCCCCTGTAATCGTCGTGCTGATACTCAAAGAACATATCAAAAGTTTTGTCCTTACTTTCGTAGTAGCCGTCCAGTGTGACAAAGTTACTGACAAAAAGTTTACGCATGAGCCCCTTCCCAAGAGGGCTTTGTAGTCAGGTTTGCCCAGGACGTTTGGTCGTCCACAACCCTGATAGCTAGTTTCACGCCCTTGGTTTTATGTGGCTTAAGTCGGGGGGCATTCAAATACATCTCATACCTGCAGACAAAGGCGTCGCCAGAAGGGTCATTCTGCCTGTCCCATTGAATGCCCTGCGCCTGTCCCCAGCCGATCAAAGCCTTGTTACCAGCCATACCGCTTCCGTAGTAGGTCAGGTGGGCGTAATATCCGGCGGGGAGTGTTCCGGGTTTGATCCTTGCATCGCCGGAAAGATGATGAGGTACGATAAACCCTAGCTCAATATCCATTGGACCATTCATGTCAATGACGTGATAACGCAAAAACAAGGGTCCCTGATCAGAAACGTCATGCTCCTTAATCCAGATTCGTAACTCCTTTAGTGATTTGTCAACCTCCGCGAACATCCCCTTAAAAGGTGCTATGGTGCGGACGCCCATGTAGTTTTGCCCTTCAAAGTAGTCAATTTTTGGCTCACTGATCATTGGTCCTCCTTCAGTTTTATCCAGCTTGGGTTCCAGTTGCAGGCTCATAAATCAGTAGTATCACACCCGCCCCCATTTCCCTCGAGCTAACAAGGTTTAGTGGCAGTGTGTCCTCGCCTGTAAAAAAACGTTGACCAACCCCACGAACAAACGGATAAAGCAACAGGCGAAGTTCGTCAACCAGCCCGTCCCCTAGAAGCGTCTGAGCTAAAGTGCCACTGCCGTAAACGAGGATGTTCTGACCTTCCTGCTGTTTGAGTGCTTGTACTGCCGTGACCACGTCAGGCTCGAGCACTTGAGCATTCCACTCGAGGTTTTTTAGAGTAGTCGTGGCAACGAACTTGGGCAAACTGTTCATCCGATCAGCGAAGTCGCTGGTACTCTGCATGGTTGGCCAGTATTTAGCAAAACCTTCGTAAGTGACGCGACCCAGTAAGAGTGCACCGCTCTCAAAGAGCTCATCGTACTTAAACTTGCCAATGTCCGGGCTCGGATAGCCTGGCGGTGGGGCGGGGTCTTCAAACATGCCGTCTAAGGTCAGGAATTCGGTAATGATTAGTTTGCGCATGGATGCTCCTATCCCTAACGTAAAATCTTCTCCATAGCCTTGCCCTTAGCCAGCTCATCAATAAGCTTGTCCAGATAACGAATTTCCCGCATGACGGGTTCCTGGATGTCCTGCACCTTTACACCGCAGACCACGCCCTGAATCAAAGTCCGTGAAGGATTTAGCTTCGGTGCCTCGGCAAAGAATGTCTCAAAGTCGGTCTTGTTTTCTAGCTGAGTCTCGAGTTCTTGTTGGGTATAGCCGGTCAACCAACGGATGATCTCATCCACCTCTGCTTTGGTGCGTCCTTTTTTCTCTGCTTTAGCAACATAATGCGGGTATACGCTTAGAACACTTGTCATATAAATCCTGTGTTTGGTCATTTCGGCCCTTTCTTCGTTTGCCCCTCAACTATGCCTGACGTGGTTGATACGTTGCAATGATGACACCGCTTCGTGTTGGTTTGACATTCAACAAATCAAACCGCTTGAGATTTCCACCACTAAAAAGGTGTTTGCCCTTGTACGCGGCGACGTTGTGAATAATCAGCGTAAGCTCGTCGAGCAGGTTTGCCTGAACCAGATGATTCACTAGCGTTGGGCTGCCCTGAACACCAATGGTTTTGCCGGGTTGTTCTTTGAGCTTGCCGACACCTTCGACCACATCTTTTATGAGGGTGGCGTTATTAAAGCTGCCCCACGTGACACTATCCAGCGTTTT
>CAZZPQ010000008.1:48744-50313 GCA_964655595.1 uncultured bacterium | reverse complement strand
CTTTAGCTGGCGGAGTTGTCACAAAATTGCTGGCTATGGTATGACCCAGACCCCTCGAGCCAAAGTGCACCCCAACCCAGATGCGTTCTTCTTGATCCGCAAAGACATCGACATAGTGATTGCCTGAGCCGATGGTTCCTAGTTGCGCACGCGCCTTATCCCGCAGTTTTTCCCCAGCATCTTGGCTCGGAATTGCGTCCCAGGCAGGGCTACCAAACAAGGGATGATCTAAAGGTGCGTCCCCTGCGGTGTTCTTGCGTCCGATGCCAAAAGATAAGGTTTCTGCAATCGCGTCTGCAAGCGCTGGCAGATCAGGTTCAAGCTGGGGTAATGTCAGGTCACTACAAATTGCCGCATTACCACAGGCAATATCAAAACCCACTCCAGCCACAGACACCTGATTGTCATAGGCGGCCACGCCACCAATCGGCATGATGTAACCCAGATGCCCGTCTGCCATGAGTGCGACCCGCTCAGCACGACTGGCAACATCGGCAAGCTGCTCGAGAGTTTTAGGCTCGTGTTCGCCAAAAATCGCACTTGAGTTGAATGGAAACATTGAGCTTATGGTAACAGAACACTCTGGCAAAACGTGTATCTACTGAGGGGATGAGAACTGATCACCAGTTTGTAACCTTCGCTAATCGCGAAGGCCTTCTCTATCCCTTTGGTTTTTAGCTTTCTACTCCCCCAGGTCGTAAGGTGCATCCTTAAGGATACCTCGTGAAAACCCTTTGAATACTGGATTTCTTGCCAAGGTCCAGTTGGATAACGGTGTTTACGGGTCTCATGGCTGCTCAGTTTATACTTTTGCAATAAGTCTATTCTGTAGGGTCACTCTGAAGCTCAAGGGGCTAAAGAACTGAATTGGTTCGTTCCTAACATAAAAACAACTGCGAACTCGAGAGTTCTTTATCAGATGGCTTTCCGGCTTGTCCTTGCCTTTGTCATGTGCACGACTAGCCCCATCTAAGCCACAAGCTCTAATAGGGCAATGCCAGAAAAAGTCACTGTGTACTTTGATTATCTGTGCCCCTTTGCTTGGCGGGCGGCGGAGATGGCTGAAGTTATTGCGGATGAGTTGGGACTCATGTTTCACTGGCATCATTTCAGTTTGTATCAAAGTAATTACCGAGGTTCGAATAACTGGCAACTATGGAATGAAAAAATTGTTCCCAACGATGAAACTGGTACCAAAGGGCTACTGCCTTTTTTGGCCTCCTTGGCAGCTCGGCGGCAAAGACCAGAGCATTTCCATCAGTTCAGACTCGAGGTCATGCGCAAACGCCATCAGCACAATCAGTTGTATTCACTGGAAATGTTGACGGAGGTAGCGGAAAATGTAGGTCTTTGTGTCAGTGATTTTCATAAGGATCTTAAAAATCCTGAGTGCCGCACACTGCTTGCCCGAGAACACCATCAGGCAGCCGCTCTGAATGTATTTGGCACACCAACTTTCCACTTTGCCACCGGACATCTAGCTTATTTTAGAATGGCTCAGCTTCCTGCTAGCCAGGAGGAGATGATCCGACTCTTTACAGATTATCGGCGTCTTCTTGAAAGCTATCC
>CAZZPQ010000008.1:0-48644 GCA_964655595.1 uncultured bacterium | reverse complement strand
AGGAGGAGATGATCCGACTCTTTACAGATTATCGGCGTCTTCTTGAAAGCTATCCCTACCTCGAAACAGTAAAGCGCCCACGCCCCAAAAAGAACTAGGCTCTGCTGACGCTTCATTGATGATTCAAGCCAGTTTCATTGCAGTGAAAACTGGAATCCAGGTCGTCAACCTTTGGAACACATTTTAACTGTTTCAGCCTTTGCAATCACGACCCAGCACCAGGCCATGGATGTCAGCCTGTGCTGGCTCGATGAGATGATTTCCTCTGGCGCATTTCAAGTGGTCTTTGTGAAAATCCCATCATTTGCCCATAACTACCTATCGGATGTGGAATTTACCTGCCCACTGACGCACAGCTGCGCTAAACTGAGGTGTGCGACTTGGTCACCACGTAGGACATGGCTCGGATGTAGGCAGGGTTAGACCTCTCAATGAGGACTACCACCGCGTTTGGCAGTTTCAGGTGCGTGAATCCTATCTGACTTTGCTGGCGGTAGCCGACGGTATGGGTGGAGCTGCTGCTGGTGAAATTGCCAGCAGGCTTGCCATGCAGGTTTTGGATGAGTCATTCAGTCGCTATGTGGAAGAAATGAATCAGGGCAAACCTGTCATCGGCGTGGATAAGCTTGCTGAAAAAGCTATTCGTTTGGCGAACCGTCGGGTTTATGCTGAAGCGAGTCGTGAAAACGCCCGTCAGGGGATGGGTACAACGCTGACTGTAGTTGCCATTTATGCCCAAAAGGCTTATCTTGGGCATGTGGGTGACTCGAGAGCCTATCTGATCAGGGGGTCCAAAATTTATCAGTTAACAAAGGATCACTCCTGGGTGGAGGAGCAAATTCAGTTAGGCCTGCTCACGGAAGAACAAGCGCGTCATCATGAGTGGCGAAACCTTATAACCCGTGCTCTGGGTACGCGCTACGAGGTTGCTCCGGATATCGCGGAGGTGCAGGTACAAAATGGTGATATTTTCGTGATATCTACTGACGGACTGCATGGCCTGGTTGACCCCGCAGAAATCCTCGAAGAAGTGCAGCGGAGTCACAACCGTCAATCGGCAGTGGAGTATCTGATT
The DNA here is from genome assembly GCA_964655595.1 of uncultured bacterium. Lineage (GTDB taxonomy): Bacteria > Deinococcota > Deinococci > Deinococcales > Trueperaceae > CAZZPQ01. Next base: position 47,569 of record CAZZPQ010000008.1, on the reverse strand, counting down.
GCCCTGGCAAACGAACGTGGTGGACCGGACAATATAACTTTAGTTATTGCTGAGGTTCCCTGATGCTACTTTTGTTTTTGCTGATGGCTGTTATTCTCGCAGTTGTCCTGATACGCTTGCCAAACTGGGTCAGCCTCGCTATTTTTGCTGTATTTTTGTCGGTGGTGACCTGGTTAGCTTCGGCATCTCTGGGACGCCCGATGCTGCCGCTTCTAGTGACGGCTTTAGCGCTGGGGCTCCTCATTCCTGCCAGCAACCTGACGCAGCAAAGCCAGCGCGTAGTTGCATCGAGGCGCAAAGGTCGCAAGAGCAAACAAGCAGCCTCTACGCCGATCAAGGGTGACGTCAGTTCATCGCTCGAGTCCCTGGATATTCCGGGCTATGAGATTCTGGAAAAAGTTGGTTCTGGTGGTATGGCCAGTGTATACCGTGCACGACGCTTAAGTGATGAGCAGATTGTAGCCCTGAAAGTACCGATGGAGCAATATGTGGCAGATGCCAAGTTCATCCGCCGTTTCCACCGTGAAGCAGAGGTCGCACAGCGCCTGGATCATGAAAACATCGTGCGCACCTTCGAGCACGGCAGTGTCGGTGTGAAGCACTACATGATTATGGAATATGTGGATGGCCGAAGTCTTGAGGGCTTTATTGAGTCCAAGGAATTATCAACAGAGCTAAGCGTCGAGGTAATGAAGGCGGTAGTGCGAGCTTTACAGCACATTCATTCGGTGGGTATTATCCACCGTGATATCAAACCAGCCAACATCATGATCCTTCGTGATGGCCTGCGCTCAGTGGACCCACCTGATTTGGACCCAGCGGCAGTCAAGCTAATGGACTTTGGCATTGCTGGTGGCAAGATTCTTTCTCGCCTGACTATGACAGGTGCACGAGTGGGAACGCCGATTTATATGTCTCCTGAACAAGCAAGAGGGCTTAAGATCGATCACCGCAGTGATATTTATAGCCTAGGTCTAGTTTTTTATGAGATGCTTACCGGGCAGACAGCTTTTAAGGGAGGCTATGAGGCGATTGTGCATCAGCAGATCTTTCAAACACCACCACCCCCTAGGCAGCTTAATCTAGCAATTCCTAAGAAGCTGGACTCACTTATTATGAAGATGATAGCTAAAGATCCAGATGAGCGTCCGCGCTTAACGGAAGTGCTTGAAGCACTCGCCAACTTGGACGTTGATGAGACGATGGTACAGGATTTGCCCAGTCGCATCATCTTAACGGTCAGTTCCCGGCAAGGCGTATTGCGTATTCTTGATCCTCAGGGAGCTTTACACAACAGCCTAGGTAGTATTGGAGTGGAGGAAGGTTCCTTTTCTGCAGCACCACTGGCACTTGCCACTGACTCCTTCGGTAATTTCTTCACTGCAATATTTGAGTATCGTGTTGGACAGGACACTCACCGGATGATCCACAAACTTGCTCCAGATGGCAAAGCCTTATCATCCTTTGGAACCTATGGCATGAAACCTGGTGAGTTTCTCTATCCAACTTCACTGACAGTGTCACCGAATAATAATGTTTACATCCTGGACTCAGAAACACACATGATTCAGTGTTTTAATAATGACGGCGAGTACCTGTTTAATTTTGGCGGCAGAGGGCAAGGTAAGGGAACTTTTAGCGACCCGCGTATGATTAAGGCGGGACCGGATGGCAGTATCTACGTTCTTGACTATGGTAACCGACAAATCCAACGCTTGAGTAGCGATGGTCGCTACCAGACGCGCTGGGCTTTTAAGCTTGCTGCTGATCAGGAGGGTATGCGACTGCTCGATGGTTTTACTGTCGATGGCGGCAGCAACCTGTATATTAGCGACGCCACAGCCGGAAAGATTCGCAAGATCAATATACAGGGAAAGCTCGAGCTTTCCTATGCTATCGAACCCTTGCAAGGTGAAGCTTTAGATACTCTGCTCGATCTGGACCTAGATGATCTTGGCTACCTCTATGCCTCACGGCGTGGTGGACATCTGATACGCAAGTACGACACGGCCGGGCGACTGATTGATACCATTGAAACCTATGCGCCCGTAGTTCAGATGATAGTAGATTCCAAACCCAATATACCTGTTTAATACCAGCCCCATGGCAAAGCCTTAATACCGAGCCCGATAAATTGCTTAGAGATTTGAAAAGCAATCCCCGCTTCCTAACGCCCTGCTCGGGATAAATCGTTGGGTTTATCCCAATGATTTATCCGGAACCGGTATAAGTTGTCTTAGCGCTTAGCTTTCAACTGCCCCAGGTTGCACGAACGCTTTATCCGGAACTGGTATTACAAAATGTAGCGACTAAGATCTTCATCCTCAACAATATCCTCGAGTTTTTTATCGACATAGGCCTTATCAATCAGAACCTTACCCAATTCAGTGCCAAAACTGAGATCCTCAAGAACGGTTTCCAGCATCGTATGTAAGCGCCTGGCACCAATATCTTCCATTTCCTGATTGACCTTTTCAGCATATTCGGCAATAGCAACAATACCACTTTCTGCAAACTCGACATGGGTACCATCAACCTTGAGCAGTTCGCGGTATTGCATCGTCAGCGAGTGCTGGGTTTGGGTCAGAATACGCTGAAAATCGCTGGCACTGAGCTCCTCGAGCTCCACTCGAATCGGGAAACGCCCTTGTAGTTCAGGTATCAGATCAGAGGGTTTGGATACGCTGAAAGCACCAGCAGCAATAAACAGCACATGGTCGGTGCGAACTGGACCGTAGCGGGTCGTTACCTGAGTGCCTTCGACCACCGGAAGCAGGTCCCGCTGGACACCTTCGCCAGAAACGTCGCCCCCCCGCATATCGTCACTACTGGCGATTTTATCAATTTCATCAATAAAAACGATGCCCTGATTTTCTGCGCGATAGATGGACTCTCTGGCCACTTCATCATAGTCGATAAGTTTTTCGGCCTCTTCACCCTGTATGGCTTTACGCGCTTCGTGGACAGTCGTTTTACGCTTGACTCGACGCTTTGGCATGACGTTGCTAAGCATGTCCTGCAGATTCATGCCCATTTCTTCCATACCCGGAATCATGACCCCTGCCGAGGGCCGCTCATCCTTGACCTCAATTTCTATCTGGCGATTTTCAAAGTCACCCGACTTGATGCGCTCACGCATCTTGTCACGGCCCTCCTGAGTTCCGCCAGGCAACAGAACATCCAGAAGTCGTTCCTCAGCATTGCGCATCGCCCGCTCCTGAACAGCCTCCTTTTTTTCCGCTTCCACCATGACATAGGCAGCCTGCGCCAGGTCGCGAACAATTGAATCGACATCGCGACCTACATAGCCAACTTCAGTAAATTTGGTCGCTTCTATTTTGATAAAAGGAGCTTTGGCAAGCCTTGCCAGTCGCCGCGCAATTTCAGTTTTACCGACACCAGTGGGACCAATCATAAGGATGTTTTTTGGCGTAATCTCCACCTGTAAACTCTCTGGTAGTTGCCTGCGGCGGTAATGGTTGCGCAGCGCTACTGCGACGCTGCGTTTCGCCTTGTTTTGCCCAATGATGTGAAGATCAAGCGCTTCAACAATTTGCAAAGGGGTTAAGTCGCTGGCAGCCTTGATGATGGATTCAATCTGGGTCATAGAGTTTCCTTGTGGCTGACGGTGAGAACGGTGGCGTTGCCACTGGAATAGATGTCGATACTGGCAGCGATTGCCAGTGCCTTGCGTGCAATCTCTTCAGCACTCAGGTCGGTATTTTGCAGCAGGGCCAGTGCCGCAGCCTGGGCATAGGGCCCGCCAGAACCGGTTGCGGCAACCTGCTCATCAGGTGAGACAACATCACCGACGCCAGACAGAATAAGAATACGTTCGTGGTCTGCCACAATCATCATGGCCTCGAGATTGCGCAACACTTTATCAGTGCGCCACTCGCGTACTGTCTCTACCGCCGCTTTAAGCAAGTTACTTTTGTAACTACTCAGGTAAGACTCAAACTTTTCAAGCAGGGTAAAGGCGTCAGCGGTAGCACCAGCAAAGCCAGCAATAACGCTGCCTTCAGATAACTCCCTTACCTTGATCGCATTGCGTTTGACAATCGTGTCACCTAGGGTGACCTGCCCATCACCTGCCAGGGCACTTATGCCATCGCGGTGAACTGCAACGATGGTGGTCCCGTGCATCTGTCTGGATTGCGGAGTAGAAAATCGTGTCATCTTGGCAATGGTAGCAGGTTTTTAGGGATTGGCTGTAGTACTGCGTTAGTCACATTGCGTTCATCGGCCTGGCTGCTCATGCCTGGCTGTGACAAGCGCCTCAGCCAGAAGCTCCACAACATGCTTAGCCTGCTTACCTGTACCATCAGCAATCTGATGTCGACAACTAAAACCACAGGCTGCCAGCTCACCAGTATGATCGCGGACCGCAGGAAAGAGTCGCCTTTCACCCAGCTTCATCGACACATCATAGTGACTGTAACCAAACGAACCGGCCATACCGCAGCAGCCGGAGTCAACTTCCCTTACGCTATCACTGACCCAGCCGAGGACTGCCTGGCTGGCTTGGGTACCGATGATGGCGCGTTGCTGGCAGTGTCCGTGAAGAAGTACAGGCGTGCCGCTTTTCTTCAAGACGTTGGCAGGTTGCAGCTTGCCACTGCTCCACTCCCTGGCCAGAAACTGATCGATCATCTTGACATTGCCAGCCAACTCTTTGCTTTGCTCACCCGGTACAAGGTCGCGGTAGTCATCCTGAAAGGCTGTTACACAGGAAGGCTCGAGTCCTACAATAGGGATGCCTCTCTGAACATAGGGACTCAGGCGTTGAAGGTTAAGTGCAGCCTGTTTTTTGGCATCTTTTAACAGCCCTTTAGAAATCAGGCTGCGCCCGCAGCAGCCATAAGGAATGTGCTCTACCTGATAGCCAAAGGCTTGCATAACCTGCGTAGCAGCAATAGCAACGCGCGGTTCGTGATACATCGTCCAGGTATCAGTAAAGAGTGCCACTGTAGGTCCCTCAGCCCTTTGTGGGTGTTCACGCAACCATTGGTCAAAGGACTGATGAGCATAGTGTGGCATCACCCGCCGCTGGTCAACCCCCAGAGCTTTTTGTAACAGCCAGCGAAAAGGCTTAAGTGGCAAAACCCAGTTAGCCACTGGGGCGGCAAATCTGCCAAAAGGCGCAGTACGAAAAACATGTCCGAAGGCTTTGGCTGCCAGGGGCGTACCGTTGGCATCATAATAGTGCTGCAAAAACTCGTACTTGAGTTTGGCCATATCTACCTGCGAAGGACATTCTGCCTTGCAGGCCTTGCACTCGAGGCATAAATCCAGTACCTCGTAAACATCCTGAGAGGTAAGTCCACCTGGTAATTTGCCAGTGAGAGCTTCCCGCAGGATATTGGCCCGTCCCCGTGTGCTGTGATCTTCGTCGCGGGTTGCCATGTAGCTTGGGCACATGGTGCCGGTGGTAGTCTTGCGACAGGCACCCACACCGCTGCACATCTCCACCGCACCCAAGAAGCCTTCATCCTTGGAAAAGTCAAAGTAAGTCTTCAGTTCCACCCGTGGGTAACTCGCGCCATAGCGCAGATTTTCGGTCATAGCGGCTGCGTCGACAATCTTGCCAGGATTGAGCAGGTTATGCGGGTCAAAAGCCCGTTTGACGTGCCGGAAAGCTTCATAGAGCACATCACCAAAGAGTTCTCGGTTTTTGTAGGAACGAATCAGGCCATCACCGTGTTCACCCGACCAGGAACCGCCATATTGTTTCACCAGCTTAAAGGTTTCCTCACTAATCGTCTGATACAGCTTGATATCTGCGGGGTCCTTCAGGTTAAGAATGGGTCTGACATGGATAACACCCACGGAAGCGTGACCGTACATGACCGTTTCGACACCCAGGTTGCGGCAGAGCTCGAGCACTTCAGGAATATAGTTCGCCAGGTGTTCAGGAGGAATGGCAGCGTCCTCGATAAAGGGCACAGGTTTGCGGTCACCCCGAATGGTCGCGTAGATACCCAGACCTGCTTTGCGCAGCTCGAGCACCCGCGACTGCTCAGCGCTGTCCATAGCGATGTGACAGTAGTAGGCCAGCGCATTGACCCGTGCATCGGCTTGCAAGCTTTGCAGACCCTGCATCATTTCAGCAGGTGTTTCACCATCAAACTCGACGGCCAGCACCGCCGCAGGTGAACCCTGTACCCAGTCCATGAGTGGCACGAGGTTGGGGTTTTGTGAGGCAAGTTCAAAGAGTCGGTCATCCATAGTTTCAACCGTACTGGGACCGTGCTCATTGATCATGGGAACAGCGCGCATAGAAGCCTCGAGGCTGTCAAAGTGCAGCAGTGCCAGACAGCGGTGTGCCGGGACTGGGTAAAGCCGCAGCGTCACGTCCAGAATAATGGCAAGTGTCCCTTCGGAGCCTGCCACCAAGCGTGCCAGATTAAAGGGCTGATCTCCTAAAAACTCATCGAGATTATAGCCGCCGACTCGCCGCATCACCTTGGGAAAGCGCTGCCGAATCTCCTCAGCATGCTCGCTAACAATCTTCTGTACTGTGCGGTAGATGTTGCCCTCAAGTGTGTCAAGGGCAAGCTTGCTGTCCAGCTCACTTGGGTTTAGGTCGCGCAATTCCACCACACTGCCATCACTCAGCATCACCGTCATGGCAATGACCTGATCAACGGATTTGCCGTACTTGATGCTGCGCGTACCTGCGGAGTTATTAGCTACCATGCCACCGATATTGGCACGGTTAGTTGTGCTGACGTCAGGCGTGAACTGCAAGCGGTAAGGCTTTAAAAACTCATTCAGATTGTCCCGCACCACCCCGGGTTGCACCCGTATCCAGCTTTCTTGGGGCTGAAACTCGAGTATTTCAGTCATGTATTTCGAAACGTCCAGCACAATGGCCTCAGCAACCGTTTGCCCCGCCAGGCTTGTACCACCACCGCGAGGCAGTACAGGGATAGCATAGCGCTCTGCAAGCTCAAGGACACTGCGGATATCCTCACTGGTCTTGGGTAGCACCACGCCATAGGGTCTGATTTCATAAGGGCTGGCATCGGTCGCGTAGAGCGCTCTGGCACGCTCATCAAAACGTACCTCGCCACCAATCTTCCATTTCAGTTCGTTGCTGATGTGCCGAAGTTGCTCACTTGACAAAAGCTGTGCTGAAGCTGTCATAGCTATTAGTATCTCACGTTTTTGCTGGCTGCAACAGGGTCTAAACTCACAGCCGTCCCGTTATCAAATTTGCAAGTCAGGCAGTTCTACAATAATGTTAGGCATCTATTACTGGAGGCTCTTGTCTTTCCCCTCAATCCTACAAGTGTGGCTACTGCAGGACGAAATGCCATGCCAAACGTCATTCCAGCGAAAGCTGGAATCCATAGCTTAACAGCAAAAACCAAGGTGACTTAATGCCTGCTCGGGATGAGGGAGTTATCAGACTCGTTACTACTTAAGCACCAAAGGGATGCTACTGATACAACTGGCTGATACCACCTACCATCAGTACCAAAGCCAGCGTTTTGCGGTTTAAGCGATCAGTTTCCTTGAGCAAGACGATACCAACCACTGTCAAAATCAACAGACGTACCTGCGCCACCAGGATAACCTGACCAGCACTGCCACCTGCCTGAAAAGCCAGGATAATGAGCAGTTGTGTCAAGGCAAAGGTCAAAGCCACTGTCCAGGCTGACCAGCGCCATAATATCGGCGTTTTGATTTCAGGCCATGAAGCGCGGCTTATCGCTAACATACCTATGCCAGTCAGCAGCAAATTGATCGTGGTATAGCTTAGTGGATCAAAATGGCTGCTGAGGGCTTTGTCGATGATGTTGCCAGCAGCAAAGCCTACTGCAGCGCCTAGCGCCAGATGCTGCCCAGACTGAAAGCGCCAGCGCCCTTGCCGCGCAGTAAGGAATACTGAGCTGATAATCAGCAGCGCAGCCAGCACAATGTGAGGCGGTGCTGGCTCTCTCAGCAAGATGACACCACCAATAAAAGTCCAGAGTGATGAACTGCGTAGCAGAATATCGATTTCAGAAAGCTGCGTACTTGCCAGCGCCGAAAAATAAAGGATGTTGCTGAGTACGTAAACCAACGCCATAAAAAGCAGTCCCAGCAGAATCTGCCAGGTCAGTTGTGCCTGAAGGGTCACAAATGGCATAGCTAGCAGGCAAATGATGCCGCCTGATAAATGCACAACCCCACCAAGAACGATAGGACGCACATCTTTAGTGAGCAACAGCTTTGACACCCAGACATTGAGAGCGCTTGCTAAACCCGCGGCTAGTGCCCAGACAAACCAGTTCACCGCTCGAGATTGCGCAGGGTTGGGTCCAACAAGTCACGCAGTCCATCACCGAACAGGTTAAAACCCAAAGATGCCAAAAGAATCGCCAATCCCGAAAAAACGGAAACCCAGGGAGACAGCAGCAGATAATCACGGCTGTCTGCCAGCATCAGACCCAGAGAAGGGGTGGGGGGCTGCGTACCTAGTCCCAGAAATGACAGTGACGCCTCAACCAGAATGGCGGTAGACAGCGCCAGACTCATCTGCACCATGACAGGCGCCAGGATATTGGGTGTCACGTGACGTAAAATGATACGCCAGCCACTTGCACCTAATGCTCTTGCAGCAGCCACATAATCCCAGGACAGGACACTGAGCGCGGGACCTCGAGCCAGCCGGGCAAAGATCGGCAAGTAAACGACTCCAATAGCCAAGGCAGTATTTATGCTGCCCGGCCCGAGTACTGCCAGCACTGCAATTGCCAATAAGATTATGGGAAAGGCCAGCAAAATATCCATCAGGCGCATGATGACGCGATCTGTCCAGCCCCCGTAGTATGCTGCAGCCAGGCCCAGAAGTGTGCCAAGTAGCGTCGCTAGCCCAACAGCCACAAAAGATACACCGATGCTGGTCCGGTAACCATAAAGCACCCTCGAGTAGGTATCGCGGCCAAAGTTATCAGTACCCAAAGGCGCGCTCATATTCGGTGCCTGAAAGCGCCCACGGATGTTTTGTTTTAGTGGATCATGCGTACTGAGCAGTGGCGCCAGGAGTGCCATGCTTAGCACCAGGACACAGAGGATAAAGCCGATAAAGCCGATACGGTTAAACCACAACTGCCTGAAAAACTTGTGCATCAGCTGTACTCCACCCGTGGATCAATCCAGGCATAGGTCAAGTCAACCAGCAGGTTGACCAGTACAAACACAGCCGTAACCACCAGGATAACGCCTTGCACCAGAGGGTAATTGCGCTCGCTGATAGCCCCGATAATCAGTCGGCCCAAACCCGGTATAGCAAAGACCTGCTCGATAACCACCACGCCTGAAAGGAGGTAGCCAAGTTGCACGCCGATAATGGTAATGACAGGAATTAAGGCGTTACGTAAGGCATGCTTATAAAGCACCACCCGCTGACCCAGCCCCTTGGCTTTAGCGGTGCGGATATAATCAAGGCTTAAGACCTCGAGCAGACTCGAGCGCAATATGCGGCTGAGTCCGGCAATCATCGGCAGCGATACTGCAATAATTGGCAGCACCAAGCGGGCAAGGTTACCCCAAGGATCTTCTGCAAAAGGTACGTAGCCAATGGTGGGCCAGGCTGGCAGATAGACCGAAGTGGCATAAAGCAGCAAAACACCCACCCAAAAGGATGGCAGGGTCAGCCCGATGATTGAGAGCAAACGAACAAAGGTATCCGCCGTTGTTCCCCGAGCTCTGGCTGCCAGAATGCCGAGGGGAAAACTAATGATAACTGCAAAGAAGAGTGAAAGAAACGTCAGTTGCAAGGTAATCGGCAAGCGCCCCAGGATTTCACTTCTGACCGGGCGACCCGTCCAGATGCTGGTTCCCAGGTCACCCTGCAATACCCCCCAAAGCCACTGACCATACTGCTGGTACAGCGGCAGATGTAGGCCCAGTTGTCGGCGCAGTGCTTCGATACGCTCAGGGGTAATGTCAATGTTCGCCCCCAGCATAATGGCAACTGCGTCGCCGGGAATCAGGCGCAACATCATAAAAACCAGCAGTGACACCCCAAAAAGCACAAAAATCAGGTCAAGCAGGCGGCGGATGATGTAACTGGTCATAAGTCTGATGCCCTAATTCTTCAGCGGATATTCCTGACCCTCTCCCTGTTGGGGAGAGGGCGCACGGTAGCTTTAGCTGCTAGCCTGATCGCTCCCGACTCAATCAATCGTTACATTGCGCAGGTAGCGGAGGCCACGGGTAGGCATTTGCTCAAAGCCCTGTACGTTGTTACGGTGTGCGGTGAATAGCGTGGCGTAGGCAATGTGAGCAACCGGACCTTCACAGGCAAGTTGCGACTGAAGTGCGTTATATATTGCCTGACGCTCCGCAACGTCGGTTTCAGTACGTCCCTGATTCAGGAGGGTATCGATAGCTTCATCGCTGTATTGATAGACATTGGTTGAGCCATCGGTAATGAAAGTCCGGTGCAGGTAGCCATCCGGGTCGATGCTGCCGCCATTCAGGCTAACAAAGGCATCAAAGTCGCTGTTTCTCCAGCGCTGTACAAAGGTACCAAACTCCTCAATAGTCACCGAGGCATTTAGGCCAGCGTCACTCAGTTGTGCCTGGAGTACCTGCGCAAGGTCCGATACCACGCGGTTCGTACCAAAGGTGATGATTTCAAAGCTGAGGTTGTCCACTCCTGCTTCAGCAAGCATCGTTTGGGCAGCGTCTGGATCGTAGCTGTAACAAGCGTAGTTGTCAGTTTCAAGTGCCCAATCTACCAGTCCTGGGCTGAGTGGTCCACCCGGTACAGCATTGCCAAAATAGACAGCCTCAACAATTTCTTCGCGGTTAATCATCATGTTGAGTGCCTGGCGAACCACCGGGTTGTCAAATGGAGCCCGGGTCGCGTTAACGCCGAGCAAGCTATAAGCAAGGTCTTGAGTACTCAGCAGGGTGATGCCAGCAGTACCTTGCAGAGTTGCGGTAGTTGCCGGATCGACATCTGGCAGAAGGTGGTACGCTCCAGTCCGCAAACCAGCAGCCCGCGTTGAGGCTTCAGGTACGACATTGTACTTAAGACCAGCCAAACGAGGTTCATTATCTCGGTAATAGTTTGGATTAGCTTCAAGCCGTACGAAAGTATCCGGAACGACCTCTGCGAGCATAAAGGGTCCTGTGCCGATGGCTACTTGTTGTAAGTCACCGTGCTCCTCAACAACCTCCTCAGCCACAATACTCAGATTGGGCAGATTAGACAAAAATGGCGCAAAAGGCTCTGCAAGCTTAAAGACAACTGTCAGTTCATCTGCGGCCTCCACACTGGCAACCTGGGCAAAGCGGCTGGCTTGGGGGGAACCGGTATCTTCATCCATGATACGGTTAAAGGAATAAACCACATCATCAGCGCTAAAAGCGCGACCGTTATGAAAGGCCACACCCTCACGCAAGGTAAAGGTGTAACTCAGCCCGTCATCCGACACTTCCCAGCTGGTAGCTAAGGCAGGCTCGAGTTGCAAGTCGGCATTGACCTCCAGGAGCCCGTCATATATTTGGCCGATGACGACAAAGCTCGAGAACGCCGTGACGACATGAGGGTCAAGCCCTACAGGGGACTGGTCAACTGCAATCTCTAGTACACCAGACTGGGCAAACACCAGTGAAGAACTTAGGACGAGTGCTGCAATGATACTTCGCATAACAACCTCCTTAAGGATTGTGGGAAGAAGCATACCACTTCAGTGCCAGTTATGGAAACTATTTTCTCTAGTCAGGCTGTGCCTGCTTGGTTACACTAAAAAGGCGCAGCATGGTCGTCTCAAATGAGGGTGCGTCCAGATAAAGGTAGGCCTGCCTAAAGGACTGCAAGGTGTAGCGCTCGAGCAGGCACTGTAGCAGCGCTTCAGACTCGTAGGGGTTGCGCTTCTGACCCTGACGCGCCTGGCCAAGTGCGTTAATCAGATCCATCTCGCGCAAAATCGTCATCAACAGGTCATTTTTGCTTGCTGCAAAGGGGAGAGGCAGTCTGCGTTGTAAGGCGACATAGGCCCGTCTGACATCCTGCAAATCAGGAAGCTGGGCTATGTGAGACTCGAGCTTTTCCAGTTCTGCCTGATCCAGATCAATAAACACAGGTACTTCGCCTGTCTGTATACCAAGTGCCTTACTTAAACCCAGAATTCCATCCGTATACGGTAGGCATTTCAGATGCCTGACCTCGCTTAAATCGGGAGGACCTCGGAAAATGCGACTAGCCTTTTGAGTTGACTCGAGAAGTTGGAGCGCCTCTGCCTGACGAATATCCTCAGCTAAAAATTCTATACTTTTGCTACCATTCCAGTCATTTTCCGTAAGGCTAATCAGTGCCTGAATACTTTGTCCTTGCTTCAGCTCAGCTGCCCGCTGTCCCTGTTGCCAGGCAACGCCCTTAAGACCATTAACGCGCAGCTGTAAGGTACTGCCACTGGCGCCGACAGCGCGTGCACTGTCCAGAGTATCCGAGAGCACAAAGGTCGGCTGTGGATGACCTTCACCGTAGGGCTCGAGTTCAGCAATGGCCTTAAACAGATCGCTGGTCACCTCATCACTGCCAATCAGAGCGTCAGCCAGGAATAGCCGTTCGGGAACAGGATGCCCCGAAGCATAGGCTTCAATCGTCTGACGGAACATATCCTGCATGGACGAATCAATGGCAAAACCCGCCGCCTGCGAATGACCCCCAAAACGCTTAAGATACGCTGCAGCCTGATGCAGGCTCTTAACTGCCGAAATCCCCGGAGTAGATCTGACTGAGCCTTTGCCCTGAGCTATGATGTAGACAGGTTTATAAAACCGCTCGAGCAGTTTGCTGGCCACTATGCCCATGACGCCCGGGTGCCAGCTGTCATCTGCCAGAACCAGCGCAGGCACGTCTGGATTGACTTTGGTCAAAGCGTCCTGAAACATCTGGTCCTGAATCTGTCGCCGTTCACTATTGCGAGCGTCAAGAAACACGGCCAGTTCACGCGCCCGCCGTTCACTGGCAGTCATAAGTAGCTCGAGTCCCAGTTCGGCCTCGCCCAGGCGTCCAGCGGCGTTCAGGCGCGGTGCTAATATAAAGGCAACATCCCGAGCAGTTGGTGCACCTTTGATACGACTCTGGGCCAGCGCTGCTCGCAAGCCTGTCCAGCAGGACTCTGCCATACGGGCGAGACCCTCAGTAATCAGGGCGCGGTTTTCGCCCATCAGCGGAGCGACATCGGCAATGATGCCAATGCTGGCAATGTCGCTGTATTCCAGTGGTGCTGGCAGACCCAGCCGCTCATGCAAAGCCCAGAGCAAATGATAGGCGACCCCCGCACCGGTCAGTTCCGGCAAGCCTGTTTGGGCCAGAGGTGATAGTTTGGGATGCACAACCAGACAATCTGGCAGCTCCGTACCTGGCTGATGGTGGTCACTGATGATGACTTCGACCCCCGCTTCTTGCAGGAAACGGATTTCTTCAAGATTGCTGATGCCACAGTCCACGCTGATAAAAACATCAGCCAGCTCAGCATGCTCCCTGACGCGTTCAGGATGAATGCCGTAGCCATCCGTAAGTCTGTTGGGAATAAAGGGTATTACCTTAGCTCCCAGGGCCCGCAGGCCCATGGTCAGCACAGCAGTGCCCGTGATACCATCAGCGTCATAATCACCGTGAATCAGGATGCGTTTTTTTTGCCTGAGAGCCACCTCCAGGCGCTCAGCCACCAGTGGTAGCGTGGGTATCTGGCTAAGCTGCAAAGGTGGCTGCAATTGGCTTAAAGCGTCACCCGTAAAACCGCGCGCGATCAGCACATTGGCCAACAGGGGTGGAATGCGCAGTTCGCGGCAGAGTTGTGCCACAAGCTGTGGCGGTGCGGGTGGGCGAACAGCCCAGCTGACTTTCGTTTGCACTGTATCCGGTTTTGACATCATGAATATCCCGATTCTGTTAAGCCAGCAAAATCCTTACAAATACACTCATCACCCCAGAAGTGATCGCGGCATTAAGCACTTAAGAACACTCATTTGTGCTAATCACGCTTCAGGGCTTGTTGATATAGAGCCTTCCGCAACGTCACCTGAAGACGGCTCAGGTAGCACGGGTGGTTGTACCTCGTTGCTGACCTGAGTAGGGCTTGACACACGACTCTCGAGTTCACTCAAGCGTTTTTTTAGACCCTGCAATTCACGGTTTCTGCGCCACAGCGTCAGGCGCGCTGGTATAAAGCCATAGAGATAGCCAAGTAGTAGAGCGATGACGACCAGTAGCGCTGGTGGCATCGATAAAAAAAACGGCATCAGGACATTGGCAGGGTTCAGCTGATGCAACAGTAGCAAATACCCTGCGACTACCACAAGCATAACAAGCTGAAGGATGCGCCAGAACTTCATTAGTCTAAGTTTAACGTAAATCTTTGCAGAGTATTGGTTCAGTGAGACGCTCAGGTTCTGAAAATCACCGCTTCACGCTTGAAATTGCGGTAGGCAACGTCCAGGAGTAGCATGGTAACCAGCAGCAAGGAGCCCCAGGTCAGCAGTGTCGGTAAGAAGAGCAGTTTACCTTTGACGACATCATCCATGAGCAGTAGGGCATTTAGCACAGGAACCAGGTACACCAGCAAATTGCTGCCAAAAAACTCGGAGAACTGTAGTCCGATGGCAGGAATAATCAGCACGAAGCTTAGCGGAGCAACATAGGTTTGGGCTTCCTTGTAGCTGCGGGCAAACAGCGACACAGTCATCAATACTGCTGCAATCACAGCCGAGAGCAACAAGGCAGTGACAAGCAGCAGCACGACACGATCAAAAGACACTGATAAAGAGCCGCCCATCATCGTCACCAGTTCCGCGCCGCCATCACCCAAGCGCCCCAGGAATAGCGTGCGCAACACTGTACCGCCCAGAATATAGCCTACGATGGCCATCACTGCTGCTGCCAGCCCAAAGATTAGCGTGGCAAAAAACTTGCCAACCACCACCTCAACCCGCCGGATGGGTGAAACCAGCAAGGCTTCCAGTGTGCCACGTTCTTTCTCGCCCGCAGTAGCGTCCAGCGCCACCGCCTGCCCACCTGCCAGGGTCCAGACTGCAATAAAGAAGGGAATGAGCCAGGCCAGTTGACCGCTCGAGCGCTCCGCTTCGCTGCTGGCATCAACAGGCGTGATGCGAATAGGTTGCAGGATGTCCTGACTTAAACCCTCAGCAGCCAGGCGGGCAGCTACCAGGTTTTGTGAATAGCTGCGAATGGCTTCCTGGACTTTGCTGGCATTAAGATCGCTGCGCAAACTGCCGCGTTTGCTGTAAAGGTTGATACTGATTTGTTCACCTGCAAGCAACTGAGCTTCAAACGTTTCGCTTAAGGCTAGAGCCACCAGAAAATCATCCTGCTCGACAGCAGTTTGTGGTTCATCGGTACTGACCAAACGAAGATTCTGGGACTCGAGCAAATCCCGCAGTTCGGTAGGAAGATAATCTATACCCAGCACGCCCAATTCGGTAACCGTTTCCTGCTCCCGCTCAAAGAGGCCACCCAGCAGTAGCGGCAGCCCCAGCATCACCAGGGGTAAGAGAAATAGGGGAATCACCAGGCTCGAGATGATTGTGCGCCGGTCCCGCAGGGTCGAAACAATCTCTTTGCGGCAAATATGCCATAGCATTGCTGGTCTCATGCTGACACCAAGCCAGAGCGTTCGACCAGTTGAAAAAAGGCTTGCTCGAGACTCTGAGCCTCAACCTGCTGGCGCAAATCAGCCACACTGCCCTCAGCAATCATGCGCCCTTTATAAATGATGGCGACACGGTCGCAAAGCTCCTCCACTTCACTCATTACGTGGGTGGAGTAAATCACAGCCCGCTCACTGCCCGGGTAAGCCTTGACAAAGTCCAGCACGGCTCGGCGCGCCATAACATCCAGACCGCTGGTTGCCTCATCAAAAAAGATAACCGCCGGGTCATGCAAGACGGCTCTGGCAATCACAATTTTTTGCTTCATACCTGTTGAAAAGTCCGAGGTGCGGCGCGACAAGGTATCTCCCAGGTGCAATAGGTCATCAAGGTCCTTGGTACGCTTTGCCACGGCTTGCCGCGACATACCATAAAACTCGCCAAAGTACTGCAAGACCTCTTGGCCAGTTAAGCGGTCATAGAGACCCATACCACCGTTGACTACGCCTATACAGCGCCTTACCTCCTCAGCTTGCCGCGCGACGTCAAAACCGTTGACCGTCGCTGTTCCCCCATCAAGTCGCAGCAGGGTTGCCAGCATTCTAAGGGTAGTTGTTTTACCCGCGCCATTCGGCCCCAGTAGCCCGTACACTTCACCGGCTGGCACAGAAAAACTGACCTTGTCTACTGCCATAAGTGTTTTAAAACGTTTGCTTAGTTCCTTGACCTCGATCATCAGCTCAAGCCTAGCACAGCGTTTATCTGCGAAAGATACCCAGATAAACACCGATAGTGCTAAGACAGATACTTTAAACCCAACGTCACGTTTGTCATGCTTGTGTCAATTCTACGATAAACAACGCTTGATTTTTAAAAGCTGTCAGGGTAGTCTTAAACGTGGATTTACCCTTTCCGTGGCAGTTAACTGTAAACAGCAGGCGCTGCCAAATCACATAAGGAGGTATACACGTGCTACGAAAGCTAAGTTTGTTAGTGCTGGTCGTTACCTTGGGCTTTGCCTTTGCAGGCCCTGGGGACAATAGCCTGGTGGTTGGCACCTCACAAGAGCCAGTTGTCATTGGTAGTGATGTTTTGGCAGCAGTGACCAGCCAGGCAATTAAACGTGAGGTTGAGCTGTATGTCATGGCAGAGCTCTACCGCGTCAATATTGACTCTCAACTCGAGCCCTATCTTGTTACCGAGGTTGCTACGGTTGAGAATGGTCGTATGGTTCTTAGTACAAATGCAGACGGCGAAAACCGCGCGGAACTCAATCTGACGCTGCGGGATGATATTTTCTGGTCAGATGGTACGCCCATTACCACCGCTGATATTGCCCTCGTTTTCGAGTTGGGTAAAACCCCAGGTATGCCCATTGCCAGCCCTGATGTATGGAATCGCATTGGCCTGGTCGTGCAGGATGAGCGCAATTTTATCGTTTCCTTTGAGCCTGCTCAAAGCTCTGACTTGGTGGGCTCCCCCATGTCTTTGCTACCCGCACACATCATGCGTCCTGCCTGGGAAGAAATCAAGGCTTCAACTGCCAATCTAAATCCAGCCACAGATGCTGAGCGCCTCGCCGAGGCTTATCGTGGCTTTTTCACGGAGTTCGGTTCACCTGACGCGATTAACTCAGGTCGTAATGTTTACTCAGGTGCATTCATTCCTACACGCTGGGCACCGGGTGCATCCCTGGAGATGGTACGTAACCCCTTCTACTTTGGTCACCCTGAAAACCAGGATGCCTATGTGCAGAGCGTTCAGTACCGCTTTGTGACCGATACCAATGCGCTGTTGTTCTCAGTCGTAAGTGGAGCAGTAGACGTAACCTCGAGCGTAGCCATCTCATTTGACCAGGCGCTCTCGCCACAGCTCACCTCTCGGGCTGCTGACCGCTATGACATCTGGTTTGTACCTGGCGCTATCTGGGAGCATATCGATGTCAACCAGTTCAGCAACGTCCAGCAAGTGGCCGACTTACAGCTTGATGACAAGCGTACCCGTCAGGCAATCCTCTATGCCATGGACCGTCAGTCTATGGTCGAAGCACTCTTTGAAGGCTTGCAGCCCGTTGCTCACGCAAACGTAAGCCCCGCTGACCCTTCATATAATCCGGATACACCACAGTATGGCTACGACCCTGAGCGGGCGCGGGAGCTCTTGGCAGAGCTCGGCTGGACACCTGGCTCAGATGGCATACTGCAGCGTACAACTGCCGATGGTCGCACTGTCCGCTTTGAAGTGGAGTTTGCCACCACCGCTGGTAATGCCGTTCGCGAGCGTCAGCAGCAGTTCATCTCTGAGGATCTGCGCCAGGTCGGTATTGCTACCCGTATCAATAATGCACCTTCAAACGTTGTGTTCTCCAGTGACTTCAGTGGGCGTGCCTACGAAGGTTCCTGGACGGGCTTCTTTATGTTTGCATGGCTCTCGAGCCAGGCAAGTTCGCTCAACGCCGAAGGTTATCTGTGCCGCAGTGCTCCGCGTCCCGAAAACAACTTCCAAGGCCAGAATTATGGCGGTGCCTGCTCACCAGAATTTGATGCTTTGCGTGACCAGGCAGTGAGAGAGCTTGATTTTGAAAAAGCTCGACCCATTTATCAGGAAATGCAGCGCATCTTTGCAGAAGAGGCCATTTCCATTCCACTCTTCTTCCGCTCAACGCCTTATGTAGTCACCAAAGGTCTGGAAAACTTTGCCACCAGTACCTTTAGTAACGGCTTTGGTTACCCACCAACTCGCCCTGCACTGGTAGGCTGGGAGCAGCGTGGTGCCGAGAGAGTGTTTGATTTCGCTGATTACGCGTCCAAGTACGAATAAGGTCTAGCTGTTTCCTTATCCGGCTCACTACCTTTTGGGGTGGGCCGGATACTTATAGCTGCTTGACAGTGGTTGAGAGGGGTTTTAACCGCCTTCATCCCCTGCAAAGGCTATAAATCTCTAGCGAGTAACGACCTTGTAAACAACCTAGAGCAAGTATTGAAGGTGTCTGAATGTTTAACTATACGCTTCGCAGGCTTTTTCAAATGTTACCGCTATTATTTCTTGCCTCAGTCGCCATTTTTTCCCTAGTGTCCTTACAACCCGGTGACCCTCTGGATGAACTCCGCATGAACAATCCGCGGATGACTGCCGAAGAGTTTGAATTACTACGTCGTGCATATGGATTGGATCAACCCATTTATGTCCGCTATTTTAAGTGGCTAGGTCGTGCCGTTTCTGGGGACCTGGGCCGCTCACGCACCTATGGTGTGCCAGCAACTGAGTTCATTTTCAATCAGCGGATGCCCCGCACCCTGCTATTGACCGTAACGAGTCTCATCATTGCACTTTGTGTCGCTATTCCAGTTGGTATTTACTCAGCCGTGAGGCAGTACACAGCAGGAGATTATACAGTAACCTTTTTGTCTTTTCTGGGTTTATCAACCCCGAACTTTTTTTTGGGCATTATTCTGATGTTTCTTTTCGTCATTTATATTCCAGAATTGTTGGGCACGAAGCCTATGCCAGCTGGCGGCATACCCAATCTTTTACTGCAGGACATTCAAACGGGTAGAGTTACCTGGTTTGGATTTATCCGAGAGTGGGCAGTGTATATGGTATTGCCCGTATTTACCTTGGCAACAGGCTCGATAGCCGCCTGGACACGCTTTATGCGTGCCAGTATGCTCGAGGTTCTCAATCAGGATTATATCCGTACAGCGAAATCTAAAGGTTTGAGCGAACGCAAGGTGCTCTACAAGCATGCTTTGCGAAATAGTCTCATACCCATCGTGACTCTGGTGGGTCTTTCCTTGCCAAGCTTGTTTAATGGGGCACTGATTACCGAAACTATTTTTTCCTTTCCAGGAATGGGACGTGCTATCTTTGAATCTCTCATCAACAAGGATTACAACGTAGCAATGGCTGCGCTGGTCTTTCTGGCAATAATGACAGTCTTTTTCAATCTTGTTGCGGACCTGCTTTATGCAGTGGTTGATCCACGGATTCGGTATAGCTAGGAGTTAATATGGCGACAACTGTTCAAATAAAAAGTCCCAAATCCGAATCTACAGCCATGATGGCCTGGAAGCGACTCAGAAAACACAAGCTGGCTATGGCGTCTATGAGTGTGCTTATTGCACTCATTCTGGTAGCGATTTTTGCACCGTACCTTGCACCCTATGACCCAGTACGGCAGCCTCGAGGTGAGAATCTACGTGCCCAGTATTTTCAGCAGCCCTCAGCGCAACACTGGCTAGGCACCGATGACCTTGGTCGCGATGTTTTATCACGATTAATTTATGGCTCACGGGTATCATTACTGGTGGGTTTCGTGGCGGCCTTCTCGAGCGTACTGGTCGGTACCATTCTCGGCGCCATTGCTGGTTTCTTTTCTGGAAAACCTCTACGCTTTTTTGTTGGTCCCCTGCACAAAGAGCCTGGTGGTTGGCGTTTGCCGTTTGCGCTTTGGCGGGTTTTATCCTGGGCTATTTACTACTTCATTCTCTATCAAATAGCCAACATAAGCTGGGTATTGGCGGGGGGCCCTGTGCAGCTTGGCTTTGCCGAAGGATGGACGAATAACGCGATTTTGTCAGCAGGAGGGCTGGCACTGGCTTGGGGATTTGCTGCTTTTGCTGCGATCTGGGGTCTGTGGGGACGTCTTAATATCGATCTTGACATAATCATCAGCCGTCTAATCGATTTTATGCTGACCTTGCCAGGCTTACCCATTTTGCTGGTGTTATCCGCCTTGTTGCGTGATCCACGCGCTCAGTTCGGACAGTGGACGCAGGCGCTGTTTGGTGAAGCCTCGAGTGTTTTTATTATCATCTTTATTCTGGTGCTTTTTGGCTGGATTACCACAGCCAGGCTGGTACGAGCCTCGATGCTTTCTCTTAGGGAGCAGGATTTTACAACCGCTGCTATTGCCTTAGGAACTCCACAGTGGCAGATTGTCTTTAAGCATCTGGTACCCAATGCGATTGCTCCCATTATTGTGGAGGGAACCCTGCAAGTTGGCTACGCCATCTTGATTGAAGCGGCTTTATCGTTTCTTGGCTTCGGTATTCAGCCTCCAGTATCTACTTGGGGAAATATGCTGAACAATGCGCAAAACTATATCTTTTTTGCGCCCTGGCTGGCGTTTCCACCCGGAATCATGATTATGATTACGGTTCTTGCTATCAATTTCCTGGGTGATGGACTGCGTGACGCGCTTGACCCACGCCGCCGAGACTAATAGCATTTTGTTCAGCTTAGGTTAAGTAATACCAGTTCCGGATAAACCCAATAATTTATCCGGAACTGGGCGAGTAGGAAGTGGGGAAGCGCTTTTCAAATCTTCAACCAATTTATCAGTCTCGGTATAAACCAGCAGTGACGGGACAAACGCCTCTGGCGGCAGTGTGAAAATCCTTACATTATGGAGCATATACTACCAGCGAAAGGCGGCATAGGATGCTGAAATCACAACTTTGCGATCACCGCTGTGGACGGGACTTTTTCGAAAGTGATTCCCAGTACAAGCCCGAGAACTATACGCCCCAGTCTTACTATATGCTCGAGGCCCTCACGGAGCACCATCTTCGTTGCCTTGACTGTGTGGCACAGACGGTTTTGCAGCCACTCACACCGCAACCTGAGACGCCTTAGCCAACCACTCTGTTAAAGCCTGGCTGGCGGCGGTATAGCCTTGGTCAATGGCCTCCTCGGCCCGGCTAAAGTCTTCTACCCCGAATTGTGTATCTAATTCTGGACGTATCAGCAGGTCTGGCGGATGAAGGCTTAGGCGCATGTCGCTGATGATTTTCTGAGGTACATCAAAGGCTTTCATAAAGAGTTCTACAGTGAGACTGCGCTTAAGAAAGTTATCCAGAATCTTGCTTTCACCCTTGAAAAAGCTGCCCAAGCGCTCGAGTAGCCCAGGTGTGTCCACCTCAAACTCGAGCCGTTTATTAGGAGGCGTGCTGACGTCCACCGCGATGATGGGTTCTAGAGTCATCGTACGGATGACATCGACAGGCAAGTTGTTGAGCAGACCCCCATCAACAAAATACCGCTCCAAATAATGTACCGGACTTAGAATCCCTGGCAGCGCGCTGCTGGCACGCAGTGCTGGAATCAGCTTACCTGAGCGCAGTACCACCAGGCTACCCTGCTGCACGTCCACAGCGGTTAGCTCGAGAGGAATGTCTAATTCCTCAAAGGTTTCAGGTAGATATTCAGCCAGCAAGGCCTCGATACCTGCTCCGCCAATCAAACCACCCAAATCGCCAAGCTTTAAGAGCTGTAGGTAACTGAGTCCAGCCAAGATATCAACCATTTTCTCTGGGCTATAACCTGCAGCATAAAACGCTCCAACAATTGCACCCATCGAGCAACCAGCAATAGCAACAGGTTTTAGCTGATGTTCATGTAAAGCGCGCAATACCCCAATATGTGCCAGGCCACGTGCACCACCGCCACCTAGAACAAGTCCCACCTTGTGGATGGCTGTTTTGGGGGAGTTACTAAGCATCCTTAAAGTATAGCCAAATACCTGTGTGCGGTGGTGCATATACCAAGTTGAAGCGTTAATTCCGACTGGACAACTCGGAATTTCGGGTTTATAATAAAGGTCATGTAAACCATGCTTGGAGGCAACATGAGTCAGACTGTAAAACAGACAAAGCCACTCTACGATAGCAAGATTGATATTGCTGAAGATGCCCGTCAGGAGCTAGTCGGCATCCTCAATCAACAGCTTGCCGATACCTTCGACCTGTATTCACAGACAAAACAGGCCCACTGGAATGTCAAGGGGGAAGACTTTTATAGTCTGCATAAGTTCTATGACGACCTGGCAGAAAGTATCGAAGCCTATGTCGATACCATTGCTGAACGTGTTACTGCGCTGGGTGGAATAGCGCTAGGAACCGTGCGCATGGCAGCAAGCAACTCGACCCTTGGCGAGTTTACCACCGATATTGTGAGCGGTATGGATACTCTTAAAGCGCTCATCGAGCGGTACGCTGCCTATGCCGCGTCCAATCGGCAGGCACTAGCGCGCGCTGGTGAACTGAGTGACCCGACCAGCGAAGACCTGTTCACTGAAATCTCGCGTGAGATTGATAAGAACCTGTACTTTCTCGAGTCTCACGTCCAAAACTAAGGAGCCTGACCATAGCGACACCGTCCCCACAACTGTTCTGGCAACAGCCGCAAAGCACAACACTCTTTTGCGAACGCTACCGTTTGCTCATCGACCGCAGGCGGCTGCTGCATGAGCTAGAGCGGCTCGAGGCGCGTATTGCAGTAAAGTCCTCTGCCCAGGCCAGAGTCCTTGCTGACCAGCGACGGCAGTTGCTTACCCGACTCTGTCAACAGCCCAATCAGGCCAGTACTGATACTCTGACGCAGGATGTTACCCTGTTGACAGCCCAACTTGCTCGCGCAGCCAGGGTCTGGGTTGCTAGCTATCGCTAGCGCCTTATACCGAGCCCGATAAATGGGTTAAAGAATTGAAAAGCGCTTCCCCGCTTTCCACTCGCTCTGCTCGGGATAAACCATTGTGTTTATCCCAATGATTTATCCGGAACTGGTATGATATTTGAGCAAGCCACTATATACCAGCATTTCCAGGCTTTGTTGAGACAAGCTGAATGAGTTGATTTCAAACCCCCAGGTCGCATGGGTCATTGAGATGTTTCAATGACCCATGGAAACGCTATCCGATTCTTGTGCTTTCGCTCGAGTTGGCGTCTACTCTTATCAATAAAGCAAGGGGATTAGCGACAGGGGGCTAGGTGGCCGCACCTATTGCTCGTTAGCTTTGCTTGTTTGCTTCGGTGCGCCACATGATGGCTATGAGCAGCAGGATACTACAGAACAGGCTGACGCCTACCACCAGCAGCATGACATAGGGATTGGACTCAAAAAACTGCCCGATAAACCAGGGAATGCTCATGGCCCCCAGACTCACACCGACAAAAAAGATACCCATAATGCGGCCTTGAATCTGCATGTGACGCTCGGCAAAAGAGATCATCGTAGGGAAAATGGCGGCCACTGAAATGCCTAGTCCCAGGCTACCCAACCAGATCATGTGGGTATTGAGTGGAAAAAACAGCATCAGCAACACACTGACCGTGGCACCTAGTTGGCACAGCCACAGCAGATGACGTGGTTTTAGCTTTATGGCCAGAGGGATGGTAAAGAGCCGACCGAGGGTAAATGCTCCCCAAAAGGCTGAGGTGAGATAGTTGGCACTCACTTCATCAGCCAGGTTGCTGGTCAAGGCGTAACTGTAGATCCAGTTGCCAAAGGCGATTTCCACGCCGGCATAAAAAAAGAAAAATACTGCTATCAGGATAACCAGGGGCATAGAACTGCCAAGCGCAGGACTTGGATGTGAAGACTCTGCTACTTGCCTTTTTTGTTTTGGAGCAGGCATCCGCCAGAACGTCAGAACCAGTGGTAGAGGTAGTAGCGCAATAAACCAGTAGGCCCAGGCTGGACTGCCTAACGAGGCCGTTGCCAGTGCAATAATGAGCGGTACCAAAAACGCACCGACGCCAAAAGCAAAGTGAAGCCCATTCATAAAAGGGCCGACCTTTTCACGGTGTAACCAGACAAGCAAGGTGTTGGCGCCAGTATCAAGGGTACTCTCGAGTGCTCCCAGAATGAGCATCACAAGGGTTAAAAGCCATAAGAGCGAAATAAAGGGAATGGCAGCCAGGCTGATACTGAGAAGAATCAGCACCAGGGCAAAGAGCTTATGTCCAGCGACATAATCATAGAGCCGTGCGCCAAACATTGCTCCCAGAAGATAACCAAAGGAGCGTGCTGCAAAGAGAATACTAATGGCTTGCAGCGTTGCTCCGACATTGTCCGCCAGATAGGGCAAGGTAGGACCGAGTGACGATGTTGCCAGACCGAGCAAGACAAAACTCAGATAATACATGCCGGTAATCAGCAAGGCTTGTTTGGGAACTTCAGTAGCCGTACGTAGCACAGTGACCTCGAGTCTAAGCTTATTATGCCGACCTGTTTTGAATGGTGTTTTGTAGAATGCCTAGGCTAAGCAGGTGCAGACAAGCAGGCCCAGCGGTAACTCAGAACCATAGGCAAGAGAGACCTTGGGGGTGTATAGTAAAAGAGACCGATTGGTCTTTTTATGGGCAAGGGTGAACAAACAAAAGAACGCATTGTGGCTGCAGCTGCTCGAGTGTTTAACAGCCGCGGCTATTCCGGAGCGTCGCTCTATGACATCATGGACGCCGTTAAGTTGCAAAAGGGCGGTATTTACCGATATTTTTCCAGCAAGGATGAGTTAGCGCTGGCGGCCTTTGACTTTCTTTATGGACGGCTCAGGCAGCGCTACCGCGATGAGGTATTCCGCGAGTTTCATGCAGTGAGGCGTATTCAGGCTATTTTGGAGCTGCATGGGTCAATTCTGGATGATCCTTATATGGCTGGGGGTTGTCCCATTCTGAATACTGCTGTGGAATCTGATGATACCCACACGAGTCTGCGGCATAAGGCGCAGGCTGCAATGGATGACTGGCGACATACCATCTTTATGATTTTGGAAAAGGGCATTGCGCGTAAGCAGATTGCTATTGTAAACAGCGAGGAACTTGCCACGGTCATTATTGCAGCACTCGAGGGTGCCGTGATGCTTGCCAAGCTCTATGATGACAAGCTGTATATTCACCGTGTCATCCAGCATTTAAAAGACCATATTCAAACTTTCAGCTTGCCAAAAGGAGAGTTATGAAACGCATTGTTGTAACAGGAATAGGGGCGCTAACGCCTATAGGAATCGGCGCAGAGGCTTTTCACCAGGCGCAGCTTGCTGCTAAAAATGGTGTGCGCATCATCCAGCAGTTTGATGCCAGTGGTCTGAGCTGTCAAATCGCTGCTGAAGTGGATGTTGATGTGGCGCAGTATCTCGAGCGCAAGCAAATTAAGCGCACCGACCGCTTTACGCAGTTTGCCCTGATTGCAGCCGAGCTGGCGTTTAAGGACAGTGGTTTGGATCTGGGCCATCTGGATATCAGTCGGGGCGGCACTTTTATCGGGGCGGGTTTTGGTGGCATGGCAACCTTTGAAGAAAACTGCCAGATCAGTCTGGAAAAAAGCCCCATGCGGGTGAGTCCTTTTTTTATCCCTATGATGATTGGCAACATGGCGGCGGGGCTGGTCGCTATGCGCTACGGGTTTATGGGACCGAGCCTGGATACGGTGACGGCCTGTACCTCTGGTGCAGATGCTATTGGACAAGCTTATCGGGCTATGCAGCATGGTGAAGCAGACATTTGTTTTGCTGGGGGTACAGAAGCCGCTATAACGCCGATTGGCATAGGCAGCTTTGCAGTGATGCGGGCCTTGTCAACGCGCAATGATGAACCCCAAAGTGCCAGCCGACCTTTTAGTGCCGGACGGGATGGTTTTGTCATGGGAGAGGGTGCCGGCATTCTTGTTCTGGAGACACTCGAGCATGCAAGAGCGCGTGGTGCCAGAATCTATGCTGAATTAAGTGGCTATGGTCGCAGTACTGACGCCTATCATATAAGTGACCCACATCCAGAGGGCAAAGGCGCTGCTTTGGCGATGGAACGAGCGCTGGCAGAAGCGAAATTAAAGCCTGAAGATATCGACTATCTCAATGCGCATGCCACCTCGACACCCGTCGGAGACGCTGCTGAAACCAGGGCAATCAAGCGCGTGTTTAAGGATAGCGCTTACCAACTGGCTATCTCGAGTACCAAATCGATGACGGGGCATCTGCTGGGGGCGGCTGGCGCAGTTGAGGCCATTGCCAGCATTCAGGCTGTTGTCTCTGGTTGCGTGCCGCCTACCCGTAACTGTCACGAGATAGATCCTGAGCTGGATCTGGATTTTGTGCCCAATGAAGCGCGTGAGATGAAAGTCACGCATGCCCTCTCCAACTCCTTTGGTTTTGGGGGGCATAATGCCGCGCTGATTTTTTCAAAGTTGTAGCTGCCAGGTTCACTACATCTGTTCTCACCAGTTGCTGGGTATACTGCCTAGGTGCATAAACTGTCGCGCTATGTGATTCGGGAAACCATCGGGCTATACATTTTTGGCGTGGCGGCTTTTTGTCTGCTTTTGTCTATTGATATGTTGACGACCTGGGCACGGTTTTTGCTCGAGCAAGAAGCCTCTTTAGCGACCATCGCACGCCTCATGCTCTACCGCTTGCCAGCCTTTTTGCACTTGTCTATGCCTATTGCTATCGTCTTTGCCGTGCTTTTGGCAACTGGGCGCCTGGCAAAAGACTCTGAGCTAAAGGCAGCCTATTCGCTGGGCGCTCAACCGCTCAGCTTGCTGACGCCCCTGCTGGCTGTAGGTCTGGCAGTCAGTGGTCTGGCCCTCATCAACAATGGCTATATTGAACCTGTGAGTCAACGCTCTTACGAAGCGCTAGTAGATAGTTTTTTTTACACCCGCCCGCCACCCGCAGTGCAGACAGATGTCGCTTACCGAACTGTGGATAATGGTATTTTTTATGCTGCCAGAATCAGGGCTAACCCGGATGACCGGCAGCGGGCGGAGCTGAGTGGCGTGTTTGTGAGGCGACATGATGGTACCTCGATGAGCGCAGCAGCAGGACTTTGGGACAGCGAGGCTCGTGTATGGCGTTTGCAGAATGTAGAGGTCGTAGAATTAGACGGGAATAAGGCTGTTGTGCCAGAACTCGAGCTTGCCTTTGATGTTGATGCAGTGGCCTCAGAAGGTCTGGTCTCGGTGGAAAGCCTGACACTGGGCGAATTAAGCGTTCTTATTGAGCGTCAGGAAGCCTCGGGAGGCACTGTGCGAGGCTTGCGCTATCAGTTTCATAGCCGTATTGCTGACGCTTTTAGTGCCTTGGTCTTTGCGCTTTTGGCCAGTGTATTAGGTTTGCAGTTGCATAACCGAGCAGCGGGTTTTGGCTGGACCATAGCTTTGCTGGTGCTGTTTTGGGCGGTGTGGATTCTGGCAGGTGACCTTTTTGATCGTGGGGTGCTCTCGCCCGTGGTAGCAGCCTGGTTTACGAGTGCTGTGGTGGGTGCGCTGGGTCTGGCAATTGCCTATCTGAGGCTGCGATGAAGCGGTTTACAGCTTACCTTATTCGCGAGATTCTGCCGCTTTACGGCGCGGGACTGATTGCCTTTGTGCTGGCGATTCTGGGTTTGTTTTTGGTACAGGTGTTAGCAGATGTGCTGGCGCGCGGTGTGCCGACTGCGCTGGTTGCCCAGTTTCTGCTCTATAGTTTGCCTGCGGCCATTGGTCGCGCCATTCCTCTGGCCCTGCTTTTTGCAACTCTGCTGGGTCTCACACGGCTTTCGCAGGACAGCGAGATTAAGGCTGCCTTACTCATGGGTCTAAGCCCCAGAGCTTTTATGATGCCACTGATTACGCTGGGGGTGGTGGTCAGCGGTATCAGCTTTGTCAACAATGAGGTTTTGGTCCCCTGGAGTCAGCGCCGCGCACAGGAGGTGCAAAAGACCATCCTTTTGCAAAGCCCGGATGCCTTTTTGGAGCAGGGAAGCTTTTTTAGCGACGCTTTAGGTCGCAGTATTTATATTGAGTCGCTAGGTACGGGTGGGGTATTTCGTAATGTCACAGTCATTCAGGCTGGGGGCATTCAGGGGCCACGTGAAATCATCACCGCAGCAGCAGGGCGACTAAGCGAGGTTGATGGTATCTGGTTGCTCGAGGACATTCGGTTCTCAACCTATCGTGATAGCCGTCTGGTGCTGGACGCGACCGCCGCTACAGCGGTATTGCCAGTTCGTCAGCTGACTGCCAGCAGCCAGACCAGCCTGGAATTAACCTATCTGCCTTTGCGGGAGTTGCTCGCGCGCCTGCAAGACTCAGGTGGTCGGCGTGCAGCGGAGTGGACCGCTTTACACCGCAAGTTTGCTGAGCCTGTCGCTGCGATTGCCTTTGCTATTTTTGCGCTGGCCGTGGCCCTCATTAGTTTTCGGAGTGCGGCTGGTCTGGGTTTGGTGGCGGTGCTCTTTTTGACCTTTATCTACTACGCTACCTGGAGTGTGGCGAATACCTTGGGGGCGCAGGGAACCATTCCTGCCTGGCTGGCTGGCTGGTCGCCAGTATTGCTTTATGCGCTTTCAGGACTGGTATTGCTGCTTTTCTCCTGGAGGCGCTAAATGCGCCTTGTCCTGGCCCTGCTGACCTTGACCCTCATGGCCTTGGGATGGGCTGCTACTATCACTATTGAAACCAATCCAGATGATCCGGACAGTCAGCTTGAAAAGCGCAGTATTATTTTGCCTGACGGCTCTGAAGCTGAGTACTTCGTCATTCGCAGTTCACCAGTCACACTTACGATTGATGATAACCAGCAACTTATTGCTGATGTGCTCGAGGTCGACCTGACCAACAAGGTTGTGCGGATTATTGGCTTTGGTACTATCATTACTGAAGAAGCAACTACCCAGGGTTACAACCTGATTTTTGAGCTGGATGATGAGACTTTTCAGGGAAAAGATGTACTGATTGTTATTGGGGAGCTGGATGTTCGTGGTGTGGATACTTACCGTGTACCAGGGCAGATTAGTGTGGTTACAGGCGAGTTCAGTCCTTGTGGTCGTTGCAATCAGCAGGTTGAGGACTACGGCTTTAAGGCGAGCCGCATCGAGTTGTTTCCCGGTGACAGGCTGGTCGCTTTTGACGTGTATATTCAGATCCGTGGTGCTTCTGTATTTTTTGTGCCGCTGTTGGTTGTTCCTCTGGCACCACCAGACCGACAGCCTCAGTTCAGTGTCAGTTCGGGTACGGCGAACCGCCGCGCTGAAGTGTCGCTGGTTTGGCCTTATGTGGCAGGTTCAGCAGCACTTGGCACTGTCGCACTGAGGTACTACGCCGATATTGCTGTAGGTGAGGGAAACTTTTTTAGTAATAGCTTCCTTGGGGGTGGAATAATTCAGTCTTACCTGGGTGCTGATATCGACCACCGCTTTTTTACCGATGTCGGTCAGGGGCGCTTTGTGGTGGGCTATACTCCGGGTTTTCTTATTAACCCGCGGAACCCAACGGGCAAGACCGACCCGCGCTACAAACTCGAGTTCCGCTACCAGACCGATGAGGCGCTGGCGATCCCTCAGCTAAACGCAATGATCCTGCGTGACGACGCCCAGCGTGAGCGCATCCTTGAATACAGTCTGAGCTTAAAACACCAGTTGGCAGGCATTGTCACCCAGTTTGATAGCCGAGGGTTTTTTGATGGTAAGCCGGAAGATAACGTGCGCAGCCCGTCTTTTGGCTCACCCGTGCGCAGGCTCGAGCTGGATTTGAAGCCAGAAACTGACCGGTACCGAGTATCAGTCTTCCAGCTGTCAACTCTAAGACTTAACCTGGGCTTTTTTGAAGATGATCCAAACCCTTCCAACCGTAGCGCCCTGCGTGAGGCGACACGCCAGGACCGTGACGGGCGACTTTTGGCTGGGCGTATCCTGTGGCAGCATACATTCAATCTCGAGCCACTAAGGCCCTGGTCTGGTTTTGAACTTTCTGCCAACAGCCGTTTTCAAGGGCAGTACTACAGTACGGCTGAGCGCCTGGTCAACTGGAATAGCAACCTGAGTCTGCGCCAGAATCTGGCGTCTTTTGCTGTGATTAACCTGAACTTTGTTCGTGATATCAACGAGGGTCAAACGCCTTTTCGCTTTGATGGACTGCGCGAAGGCAACCTGATTTATCTGGACGCTGGCGTGGAGTTTAACCCGAGCGCCTGGCTAAGGCTCTCCAGCAAAACCCAGTATACCTTTCTGGATAGCCGCTCGCGCGGCAACGTGGGCTTTGCACCGCTCGAGACCCAACTTACACTCTTTGACAATCTTTCCTGGCTGAGCCTGAACTTTCGCAACAGCTATGACATCCGCCGTGATGACCCAGGCACCTTAAGCAGTACGCTGGAACTGCGCTCGCCGGAGCCAAGTTTAACTGCAAGTCTCTCAGCGACCCTGGTAACGGATTTGCAGCCAGTAGACCGCAGCGGACGGGACAATGATGAGAGTGAACTCTCTGTCAACCTGAGCTACGCCTTTGGTCCCAATTTCAGCGTCCGTATGGATGGGGGCTATATCTTTTCACCGGTGAGCACAGAGGGTCTTATCGAATACTGGAAACCCCTTAACCTGGGACTGGGCTTTGGTAATCGGGACTCGCAGGGCTGGACCCCTGGCTTTAACCTGTCACTAAGGCGCAACCTGAATCTTAGAGCCACAGAGCGCCTCGAGTTCGAGTATGTACAAGGACTGCGTCCGCTCGAGTTTAGTCTGCGTCAGACCTTTAGCCGCAACAACCAGCAAAGTAGCCTTGACAGCAGCGTCTATGACAGCGCGACCAGTTTTGCTCTGACCTACCGCAACATAGCCACCTTTGAAGCCAATGGGTTTGAGATCATTCCCGCCAGCCTGCTGGGCCTTGCGCCAGCATCCGAGCGCAGTGAGAGATGGAGTTTCAGCCTCTTTGAGTCTCGTGAGCAAGGTAGTGCTCGCTGGCGGCTCAGCCTGAATACTACCCGCAACCATGACGATGGCGAAGTGACCAGCAGCGGTACCAACCTGGCTGCTTTTGTCAATCTGGAGGAAACCAGAGTGGGTGGTTTTTACTTTGGTCTTGATCTGAACAGTGTTTACGTGATTCGTGATGATGCTCAGCCGCTCAGTTACCTGAGTGAGACCAATCTTAAGTTCTTTCTGGACGTCTATGCCACGGTGGGCTTTCAGGGGAGTTTGGGCTACCGCGCCATCGCTGGACTGGACGCCCAGCAGCAACCTGCTGTGACCAGCTCCAGTCTGACCTTGAATAATGTAGCGCTTACGCTGCGGTTTTTAGAAGACTGGTATATTTCCGCAGTGCTGGATGAAACCTGGCGCTTTAATCACCAGACAGGTAGCAGTGAGCTCAACATACAGCCTGAGTTCAGGCTGGTCTGGGACCGCTGTTGCTGGGTACTCTACGGCAGTTGGGATAGTAAATCGGGCGCTTTCAGCATTACGCTGACAACTCCAGGTGCTAGCGAGGGTCTGGGTGGTGTCTTTGATACGGGATTGCGCTTGCCCGGTAGCGGTGGCTCGCCGTGAATCACCTTGGGCAGGCTATAACAAAGTACATGAGATATTATGCTGCTTTCATGATGGTCTTGCTTTTGCTGGGTTGTACCGGCACCATTGAACCGCCCATCCCACGTTTGGTGATAGTTGGATATAACCAAGGCGGCGAAGGGCGTCTGGCGCTTCTTGAGGACAGCATCTTAAACACGGCTACCGAGATTGACTTCAGCGTGTTGCTCGAGCGCTCCCTGACGGGTCGGCTGATTGATTACGATATTGTCAACCGCAACAGCAGCCGTGATACGCTGGTGCTCCTTTTGCAAGATGAGGATAGTATCTATTTGCGATTTTTTAACCTGCGGGGTATCACGCCTGAGGTGCCGAGCGCTTTCGTAGAGGACAGCAGCAAAACCATCGTGGTAAACCAGTTGAACCCGGATATTCCTTATGCACCTGCAGGGCTAATGGTGAGCCGTAGTGGTGAACGTATTGCTATCCTGCATGATTTTGATAGCCCCGCTATTCCTAATGTCATAGACATTATCAATCCTCAGGTGCCTGACGAGCTGAAGCTGGAGCGCCGTAATATCAGCAGCTTGATCGGCAGTAGCTTTTATCTTGATCAGCGGGATAATCGCCTGTATTATCTGGTTGCTCAGGCAGCAGGTGCCAGACTGCAGTATTATAGTTTGCCTGGCAATACCCCCATTACTCCGGATATCACGATTCCTGATAGTACCACCGCCGGTAATCCGGTTGTGGCGATGAGTCGCGTGGGTAATGAGCTGATTGTATTGCAGGCAAAACAGTACACAACCATTGCCAATCTCTCAGGCACGCCGGAACTGGGCAGCACCGTATCAACAGAAGATAACAGTCAACGGCTGATACCGAGCAATAACGAGCGCAGTGGGGCCGTGATGATCTTAGGTCGCGAAGCACTGGTTATACATGAAACCAGCAGCAGTGCAGCGCAAAGTGTGCGCCTAACTGCGGTCAGTGGCAGCCTCGAGCCTTCTTCGAGCGGTGGCTTTATCTATTTGCTTAAGCGTGATGGTAGCCTGGCCTTTTTTGATTTTGAGGGTTATCAGAATAATCCAGCAGGTGGGCTCGAGCGGCGTTTGGTCAACCCGGCAAGACTCGAGCCTGCAGATACGCAGTTTGCTCAGCCAGTTTTTATCAGCTGGGTGATTGCGGCGCTGGATGACTGAGGCTTTCAATGCCAGTAGCAATCTTTTCCACTAACTGCGCCTTGACTGAGCGCTGGGCGGTTCTTAAGGCATTCTGGACAGCGCGTGCGTCTGAACTGCCATGCCCAATAAAGGCATAACCCCGCACACCCAGCAGCGGTTGTGCGCCGTATTCTGCGGGGTCCAGGCGTGTTCGCAGAGACTTAAGCGCGGGTTTGATTAGTGCTGCACCCAATTTGACCAGTAAGCCACTATTGGTAAGCGCTTCGCGAATCCAGCCAAAGAGCGTTTTCGCTTCCCCTTCTGCCAGTTTCAGTATTACATTGCCAGTAAAGCCATCGGTAACTATCACGTCCACCACACCGGTTAGCAAATCGCGTCCCTCGACATTGCCATAAAAGCTGATGCCTGGAGTGTCCTTGAGTAGTGCATGAGCCGCAAGGGTTAATTCATTGCCTTTTTCAGGTTCCTCGCCGATAGACATAAGCCCGATTTTGGGCTGGGCTTTGCCGTAGAACTCACGGGCATAAATGCTGCCCATGACGGCAAACTGCTGCAGGAAGCTGGCGCGGCTCTCGGCATTGGCACCAGCGTCGATGAGGGCGGTAAAGCCGTCTTTGTTGGGAATATTTGCCAGAATGGCAGGTCGCTCAATACCACGAATACGACCCAGCACCAGAAGTGCCGCCGCCATACTTGCCCCTGAGTGACCCATCGACACACAGGCCGAGGCCTCACCATCTTTGACAAGCCGCATCGCTTGCATGATGCTCGAGTCCTTACGTTTGCGCACATCTGTAGCGTGCTCATCCATGCTGATGACATCTGCCGCGTGATGAATCGGCAAGTTGGCCTGGTGGTTTGCCAACTCTTTTTTTAAAGCCGTCTCGTCACCTACCAGCAAGACCGGAATACCCTGTGAACTAGCTGCTACTGCACCTGCTACCGCAGCCGCAGGCATTTTGTCGCCACCCATTGCGTCAAGAGCTATTGCTTTCATCGGACTTAGTATACGTTGTCAGGCAGTTGACAGGTGATGCTAGTATCCCTAACTGTGCGGGTAGGAACCGAGGAACTCCTTTTCAAATCTTTAATCATTTTATCGGAAACGGTATAGAGTTATATGGCTAACAGCTAAACCTAGACAGGCTGACAATATAAATAGGTGTCAGGCAATTGACAAAAATAGTAGACATATTGTAATATATTTTTAACAATTAGTGGGTGAATCCTGATCCCACCTTGAATCCATGAAACGCGGAGGACCCTATGAATCTGCTGAATATGTCGTATAAAGAGATGAGAATCTGGCTACACATTATCATTGTTGGGTTAATTTACGGTTTCTACTTTAGCCTTTTTATTCGTTCCCTCTTTACCGGTATAAGCCTGGGCGCGCAGTGGTTAGGACTTTTGATTGCAACCACCGTTTTTCTTACTTTTTCTGAAGTCATTTCTCAGACTGTACTCGCTATATTTAGAAGAAAAGAAGCCAATCTTCCATCCGACGAGCGCGATAGACAAATTGAATCAATGGCTACTCAAATATCGCATTATGTGCTTGTGGTAGGTGTATGGTTCGGGTTTTCTACTATGTTTTTTTCTGACTCAGCAATGCTGGTATTTAATGTTATCTTTTTCTTTTTTGTGCTTGGAGAAATGCTTGGTTTTTTCTATCAGGTGATCGTATATAGGCGGGCAGCCTGAAATGCTCAAGGGAACTATCAGTAATGAGATTAGGCGACACCGATTTCATGCAGGTGAAATGACACAAGAACAACTGGCAGATGCTGTGGGTGTCTCGAGGCAGACGATTGTAGCATTGGAAAAAAACAAGTATTCACCGTCGCTACATCTAGCCTTCAGGATTTCAAGGGTTTTTGGCTTGGGTATCGAGGAGGTCTTTCACTTTGAGTTAGGCTAAAGCTGGGCATAGGCTAGGCCCAAAAGGGCGAAATGCGCCATTGTCAGATAATCACCAAAGACCTAACTGTGTTTCTCCCGAGTCAACCCTCACTTGATTTGGACTTCGGGATTGCAAGGGTTTTGGGGCTGGGTATCGAAGGTGCCTTGTTGCTAGCGGCTGAAACGAAGCGTACGTGCAATACCAGCAGTGCTGCTGAGGATGAGCAGGGTTTCGCTACAACTATAGGTACCGACAAAATCAGCAAAGACGCTGCCAAAATCTCGCTCAAAATTGCCCTCTATAGCCGGCATTTTCTGAGCGTTCAGGTAAACCTCCTGCCGGTAGTTCATGCCGGAAAAATCCAGTAGCAGTGCTAATTGCTGATCGGTATAGCTGTAGTATTGTCCGGTGGCGTCGCCAGTCAGAACGAAAAAGGCGTCAAAGCTCAATTCATTCAGGTCTGCCTGTGTCACGAAGGTGATCTCGGGGTCAGTCCAGTAGGCAGCACTACCGTCTTCATACAGGCTCAGCCACAGTGCCCCACCATGCCCCTGATAGTCAAGCTTGACGCCGCCTTCGGAGCGTTGATTGATGGTACTGAACATGTCCTCCATGCCGGAAACATAACGCCAGTTGCCCTCCAGGCAAAAGTCCATCACGGTGTCCGTGTCGGGCAGGCTGATGTCCTGGCGGGACTGGCTCATGGCTGTGGCGTCTGCTGTTGCAATAGCTGTGTTAGCAGGCAGGTTAGCTAGCGCCAGTCGTTCAGACAGTTCAGCAGCCAACAGGGGAAGGTGCTCAGCGGCACAGATGCTGCGCCCACCTTCATAGCTCGATTGTTTCAGTTCAAACAAATATCCAGCCTGTTCAAACCAGAGAACATTCTCGAGCATGCTAAAAGGTTGCTGAGCGAACTGATAGCCACCTTCTGCTAATTCAGGTAGATCGGTAAAGCTCAATGCGGACTCGTGATCGGCGCGGAAGTACTCGAGTGCGCCAGAACTCGGTGATACAAGGACGCTCAGCTCCTCAGTAGCCCAGCGATTATTTGCATCGATAAAGGAGCGCACGCAGCTATTAGCCGTTTCTGTGGAATGAGTGATAATAGCTACAGGACTAAAGCCGCAGTGTCGCTCTACCAGGTCTGCCGTCAGCAGGTCCTCACAGGAAAGCTGGGCATAGGCTAGACCCAAAAGGGCGAAAAGTGAGACTAGAATTGCCTGCATGCTTGTACCTCCTAAATTCGGTGCTACGAGGACGGCGTGAGATTCCTTAGGTCGCGGTACTGACCGTTGAAATACACCAGTGGCTCTCCTTCGTGCCAGGCCAGCGCTTCCAGATGGCCAACAAACAGTGTGTGATCCCCGGCGTCGTGTTTATCAACAATGCGGCATAGAAGCTGGCATAAGGCCCCGTCAATAACCGGATGATCGTCTAGCCAGGTGTAATTTGGCTGAACATCATCATCCCAGCCAGCGAAATGATTGCTTGCTCGGTCCTGATGCTGTGACAGGATGCTGACGCCGTAGTGGCTGGCTTTTTGTAAGCGTGGATGAATACTGGCTTTTTTGGCGATGGATACAAGGGCCAGAGGTGGCTCAAGCGACACCGAAATAAAGGCGCTGACAGTGATACCCTGCACGCCGTCCTGATCCTGAATGGTGACAACTGTGACACCAGAGGCGAAGCGGCGCATGGTTTGCTTGAAACTATCGGGGGTTACCTTCATAGCGCCCATAGTACCGTATTGCTGCAAGTGCTGTGCGTGTAGCAGTTCGCAATTGGGCTGGCAGGTATACTGCCTCTTGTGACTCAGATTAAGCCTTTTAGCCTGCTGGCAACTGTCTACGACGACATCATGAGTGATATCGATTACGATGACTGGTGTGATTTTATCTTGCGGAGCGTAACGGCGCGAGGATGGCAGGGCGGCAGACTGCTCGATTTAGGCTGTGGTACGGGGAACTCGAGCTTTCCCATGTACGCGCGCGGCTTTGAGCTAGTTGGTCTCGACGCCTCGGCTGACATGCTGGCAGTCGCCAGAGAGAAGCTGCCACCGGTGACCTTTGTGCAGGGTGAGTTCAAGAGTTTTAAGGTTGAGGGTCAGTTTAATCTAATCTACTCAGTGTTTGATTCACTGAATAACCTGCTGACTCCCGAGGACTTTCTGGTAGCTGCCTGCCACATTCGCACTCAGCTTGTGCCGGGGGGCTTTTTGGTCTTTGATGCCAATACCACCGTGGGTCTTCGTGATCTGTGGGAATCGGGTCGGGCTGAGGGCTGGGTCAATGATGTCTACTATCGCTGGGATCATAGCTTTGACGAAGCTACTGGGCTTGCCATGGTGGAAGCCTATTGCGAGACCGAGCAACGTTCCTTTACTGAGGTGCACTATGAGCGTCCTTATGATGCGCCGGAGCTGACAGCATTGTTGCAAGCTTCAGGCTTTCGCGACATTGAAGTTATCAGCTACCCCAGCGGTGAGGCTGCCAGCGCTGATGCTGCGCGCATCTGGGTACTTGCTAGAGCGCCCTAGTACAACCTTAACCCCCGTCTGGTAAAGCTCTTAGCGATTTCACAACAAAAACAAGTATCTGTTCTGGCCCTTGGGTTTCTCTAAAATAATCCAGGCCTTACGACTTTTCCCGCATACGTCATTCCAGCGAAAGCTGGAATCCATGTCCTAGTGTCTTGGAAGACATTCTCCATGCGTAACAATCGGATTTATCACCCAATCTCTAGCCATGGATGCCAAGTAAACCTGGCATGACGAATGAATGTGCTGTCCAAGTCTATTTGTACCTCATTCATTATTTTGGTGAAAGCTTGCATGACGAGGTGTAGAACGCTGAGAATATATCGTGACGCTGCCACCTTCTGTTACGAAGCATCCCGCCATGAGATACTTCGCTGTTGATGAAGGCGCAGGACTAACTTCTCTGCGAAAAGTATGCAACTCAAGGCTCAGTATGACCCAACGATTGGAGAATACAGGGGATGGCACTAGTTTAAAAACTCAGAGTCTAGGGCGTGGGTTTTAAGTTGCTCGAGCGTGACAAAGTGCAGGGCGTGCTGATGCGTGCCGCGTAGATAGACCGGCGGGGCGACACCTGCCTCATAAGCTTCCCGCCAGCGCAGCACGCAGACACACCAGAGGTCACCTGGCTTGAGCCCGGGGAAGCGGTATTCAGGGCGCGGTGTTATCAGGTCATTGCCGTGTGACACACTAAAGTCTAAAAACGTCTCGGTCATGCGAGCGCAAACTGTGTGACGCCCGATGTCTTCATCGCCGGTGTCGCAGCAGCCATCGCGGTAAAAGCCGGTGAGGGGGTCACGGGAGCACTCCTCTAACTCACTGCCCAGGACGTTCAGGCCATTACTCACTGCGGGTGGCATCTGGAAACCCTGCCTGTTCACGAATAATGCGGGCAATGTTAGAGACATCTTCATCTCCAAAGCCGCGCTTGTCCAGGCTGACCTCGAGCTGCTCAACAAAAGCGGCAATGGGTAGTGATACGCCGTAGGCTTTGGCAGTTTCGAGCGCAATGCCTAAATCCTTGCGAAAGAGCTTGCTCCTAAAGCCCAGCGGGTAGGTGTTGTTGATCATGTTGTCAGCACGGTTGCTGAGTACCCAGGAGCCAGCGGCGCCGCCACTGAGAGCTTTAACGGCGGCCTGAATATCGATACCGCTCGAGAGACCCAGCACGATGCCTTCGGCTACAGCGGTGTATACACCCGCCAGAATGGTCTGGTTGATGGCCTTGGTAATCTGACCGCTGCCAATGTCCCCTACATGGGTAATGGTTTTGCCCATGGCCTCCAGTACGGGCATGACGCGCTCCAGCACCTCGGCCTTGCCGCCCACCATGATGCTGAGTGTGCCTTTAACAGCGCCTTCAGAGCCACCGGACACGGGTGCGTCCAGCATCTCGATGCCCTTGGCTGCCAGTTGGCGGGCGATGTCCTGCGTGGCAAGGGGGCTGATGGTGCTGACATCAATCAGCACACTGCCCGGCTTCATGCTGTGGATGACGCCTTGCTCGCCCAGAACAATCTCCCTGACATCAGGTGTATCGCTGACATTGGTAATGACCACATCAGCGCTTAAAGCGGACTCTTGGGGACTGGCGGCGCGCAGTGCGCCTTCTTGTACCAGGTCTTCCTCACGGCTGCGCGTGCGATTGTGCACGGTGACCTTAAAACCTGCCTTGAGCAGATTCCGAGCCATGGGTGCGCCCATTGTGCCGAGACCTATATAGGCGATATTCATAAGTGACCTCCTTATCACCCTGACTGCTTATAGGGTGGTGTTACGACTTAGGGCTCGAGTTTAACCAGTGGAATGACTCATGGGTGTTATGCCGTGGTTTTTTATCCTGGCTAGGGGCAACAGTTGATAGATGTAGCAATACATGAGGAAGTATTTGTGAAGTGCTTATTGGCGAGGTTGCTTCGCTCGCAACGACAGTAGATTTATGGCCAAAGTATCGACTGAGCAATCTTAAGACCGATAAATATCATTATCTAGCTGGACTTTGGCAAGGGGGCTGGCATAGGCCATTGCTGTTGCTGACTTATTCTGTCTGGTGCGCTAACTGTTGAATGATGGCTTCTTATGCCAGTTCCGGATACATCATTGGGCTTATCCCAACGATGTATCCCGAGCAGAGCGTTGGCAAGTGTGGAACTGTTTTTCAAATCCATAGCCCATTTGCCGGAGTTGATAGTAAACATCACCGCTTGGCTGCATTAAGTAAAACAGCATGTCCGTCTTACACCAATTCGGGTTATTTCCTTAAGGAAATAACCCGAGCGTTTCCGAGCACAGCGAGAACGCCTGGGAGATGAATCAGATGCCGGTTCCGATAAGAAGCGATACAAAACCAACTGGATTTTGTTATTGTATTGTCGGAATCCGTATTACTGGGGCATATTGCTTACTGCGGCATAGTGGCGTAGTCATGCCAGATGGGTTCCAGGCTGCTGTGGAGTCTGCGGATGGTCGCGCGATTATGGCTTTCAATGTCCTTGCGCCGGGGAATCTCGGACCAGTTTTGCAAGTCGTCTGCGACGCGCTCCGGCAGTTCTACCGGACTCAGTTCCTGCCACTGGCTCAGCCAGCCTTCTGGGATCATATCTGGTAATTCCTGACGACTCAGGGCAGCCCACAAAAGTGCCCAGGCGCGTGGCACCGTACGGTAAGGATCATAGCCGCCACCACCGGTGGCTACCAGCCTGCCTTCGCAGACTTCATCTGCCAGGTCGCTGATCAGCTGGTAACTTTCGGCCATGCCCTGAACACTCAGGCACAGATTGGCCAGTGGGTCATAGCGGTGCATGTCGGCGCCTGCCTGTAAGAGAATCAGGTCTGGCTTAAAGCGGCGCAGATAAACGGGAATGACATCGCGAACGGCCTCCAGATAGGAGGAGTCTTCGGTAAAGGGCTCGAGTGGCATATTGATACTCAGTCCTCGACCTGCTTCTTTGCCCACTTCGTAGGTGTGACCTGTTCCTGGAAACAGATAGCGTCCTGATTCGTGCAGGCTGATAGTCAGCACCTCTGCACGGTCATAAAAGAGCCACTGCACACCGTCGCCATGATGCGCGTCAATATCGATGTAGGCGACCCGCATCCCGTAATTTTGTACGGCATGTTCAATACCAATAGCCAGGTCGTTGTAAACACAAAAACCTGAAGCATTGGCGTGTTGTGCGTGGTGCAGTCCACCTGAGAGGTTGAGCGCCCGTTGTTTTTGACCTGAGGCGACCAAATCCACCGCGCTGACAGTCGCTGCGCAAACTCGCATAATGGCCTCGTGCATTTGTGGAAAAATGGGATTATCACCTGTACCAAGACCATAGGCATAAGCCTCTGAAAGATTTTCCCCACGTGAGACTGCCTGCACCATGCGAATGTAATCCGCTCGGTGATGCCAGTGCAGCTCTTTTTCGCTAATCGGCTTAAGCTCGGCGTCATGAACTGAGGTAAGTAGCCCCGTGGCCTGCAAGAGACTGCGGGTCAGCTCGAGCCGCAGCGGTTTGAATGGATGGCTCTCAGAGAGCTGGTACTGACTCAAGGTTGGATCATAGATAAAAGCACTGCCAGACATGTCAGTCCTTCTCCAGAGGCCATAACACGTCGTGACCTTCGTCCATCAGCTTGCGAGCCAGGCCGCGTGCATCGATGGTAGTGACCCGCAAGGCATAACAGGTTTGGGCGCCGTCACGCTTGGTAGTCATTACGCTGGAGACACCAATATTCAGTGTTGCAATGTCACTGAGTAAACTGGCTAGTGAAGTTGGCTGGTTAGGCAACTCGACCTCCAGGCGGCTGCCGGCCTCATAGACCCCGGTCATCTTTACCAGTGCCTCGAGCAGATCGATACCCGTGACAATGCCGACCAGTTCTTCATTCTCCACTACAGGCAGGGCGCCGATTTTGTGGTTGCGCAGGACTTTAGCACTCTCCTCGATGGGGTCAAGCGGATGCGCGGTCAGAATGGGGAAGACCATCAGATGACGCACCGGATCTTTGAGGCCAATGCCTTGTGGCGCCCTGGGATGTGCAGAGCCAACCAGGCGGATATCGCGGTCTGAGACAATTCCTACCAGACGGTTATTCTCGAGGATGGGAAAATGCCGAATATTGCGCTGTTCCATCAGTATATTGACATCGCTAATGGGCATGTCTGGGTCAATAGCGACAACGTTGCGGGTCATGATGTCTTGTACAAGCATAGGTCTATGCTAACGCATTTGGGGCTATGTGTACCAAAGTGCCCGACTTTCTGACTCACCTTATTCGGAGCCCGATAAATTGATTACAGATTTGAAAAGCAATCCCCGCTTCCTACTCTCCCTGCTCGGGATAAACCCAATGGTTTATCCCAATGATTTATCCGGAACTGGTATTAGGCACTTTGTCGTTGTGAGAGAAGTGTATGCGTACCAGCTGTCATAATGAGCTTCTGGAGGATTAAACTCAACTAAAGATTTGGTGAACTATTGATGGAGTGAAACCCCACTAAAGTAGGATGATGTCTGGAACCTTTCTCGATATGCTCTTGTCCTAAGGAGGAGTTCTATGAAAGAGCTACTAACATATGGGGCGGAAATCTGGTATCAGGACAACAGTGACTATGACCTGTGGCATGGACCTCAGGGACTGATCGTCAATACAGCAGCGCTCGAAGAACGTGAAGCGTTTTATGAAGTGACCCGCGTGACAAACGTATCTGCCAGTGTAGAAGCCAATGCTCAGGCTTGTTGTGCCTGAGACAGATTTGCTCAGCGCAATTGTTCCGGGAGCACCGAGTTTTGCTTTCGCTTGTGAAAGTTAAGCCTGAAAACCTAGCTTGGTGCTCCTGGCGCCCTCGTCAGACAGAGGAAGTACTTACCAACTCATACCAATTTGGTTTATCTCCTTAAGAAACAACTCGAGCGTAGCGAGATGAACCGGTTTTACCCCCAAAGATAAGCCAGCAATACAAACAGGGCCACCACAATTAACAAAATTCCTATAACGATTACGCCCCCTTGGGCAATTTGACTATTATTGCGCAAGCGCATGTTCAGTTCTTTTTTGGTTTCGCTAACGGGCTGGCTGGTGACAGGCAGTTGCTCGGCGCTGTTTGCCAAGCTGTCCAGAGCGTTTAGCCAGGTTGCCACTGTCTTCGCATCAATGCTTGACCACCAGCAGCGCAGGTTGAGGTTAACAGCCTCGGGGTAGATCATCACTGAAGTCATGCCACAGCCCTTTTCAGGTGTCGCCAGCCCGGTCAGCATTTCCTGATTTTGGGCAAAAAGTTCCTGTGCCCAGGGTACATCAAGTGCGCTGAGATGTAATTCGGCCAGGGTGAGTTCAAGAACAGGTACATTTTCTAAACCCATTCGCCTGATAAGCCAGTCGTTGACCGCGCTGGCTTTGGTCAGTTGCAGACGTGTTTTTAAGGGGCTGGCCAGGTAGATGCTCAGGTCATGTCCGACATAGCTCCTGGGCAGGTTTATTTTGTTAGGACCAGGACCGGGACTCAAATATACAGTGTTAGAGGAAGAAACCGGATTTAGATAAATATGGGTTTCGCGTCCTGAAATTACGCCGTGGTACTGCCGACCTTGGAGAATATAACTTTTGGCCTCCAGCCCCTGCTGTTCAAATATCGCATCAAAGCCTGCATTGACAGTTTCTAAAGCGGTCCTTTCATTGCTAGCCATAACACCTCCTTGAATAAAAATCCAGATGATAAAGACCCAGGTAACAAAACCACAGCTACCGCGCATAACTTATGAAGTACCAAA
Source organism: uncultured bacterium (assembly GCA_964655595.1). Taxonomy (GTDB): domain Bacteria; phylum Deinococcota; class Deinococci; order Deinococcales; family Trueperaceae; genus CAZZPQ01. Next base: position 4,502 of record CAZZPQ010000008.1, on the reverse strand, counting down.
GCGCAGTACTGCCACCATAGCTGCTATAAGTAGTGCAACCAGTATAAAGATTCCGAGTCCAGTCCAGGGAAAACCAGGTATGCGCAGGCGCTGCTTGCGTTCAAGGACAGTTTCGGTGACTTTTGGCTCAGGTGCGGCCAGTGCTTCTACCGCTTGCGCTATCGCAAGCAATTGGCTCACATAGCCGTCAACGGTCTCCAGAGAAATCAGCTCCCAGGGCAAAAACATATCCATGTTTAAAGCTTGGGGCTGAAGGTAGAATCCACTCATGCCGTGACTATCCTGGCGCTGTGCCAAGGCCATAAAACTGCTTTCTTGTGTTTTGATAAGCTCAGTTGCCCAAGCGATATCCAGTGCCTTGACGTTTAAGGCCTCCCAGTTGGCTGGGGTGGGTACGGGGGTCATGGGCGTTGTACTATAGCTTCGACCTAGCCAGTCTCTGACACTTTCTTTCCAGGTAATGGCCAGTCTTGTATGAGCTTCGCAAGTCAGGTAAATACTAAGCTTATGCCCCATATAAGCTTTGGCGACGTTTGGGTTGGTCTGTACTCTGACACTTTCCAGATAAACATGCGCTTCACGCCCGCCAATCAGGCCATGATAGCCCTTGCCCTGGCGATAGCGTTTTTCGCTTAAACCAAGTGCTGAAAACACCTGGTCAAACTGTTGATTGGCTTCCGAGTTAGGGTTGACAATGACTGCCATGATGCCTCCGATACCAGCCAGGAGCAAGGCGGTAAGTAGTGCATATCTCAAGATCACTGAGCCTTTACCTTTGCATCACGAGGGTTTGGGAGCAAGAACCTCACCATGAAGTGCTAACCAGACGCAAAAAATTGCAAAGATCATCCCTAGCGCTACAATGATATAGCCAAGTGTCAGCGAAGAGCCAGCATAGATGCCAGGCTCGAGTACGCTCTGGGCAGGGTCACTGGGGTTGTAGTAGGCAGTGACATCCTGCCCTAAATTATATTTAGCTAGCAGTGCCTCAGCCTCCTCTTTTTTACTACTGCGCCAAGCACCTGCACGAATCTTCTCACTTTTGTAAAATTGATTATTCACGGCATAGCTGTAAGCCACTTTAGGAATGTAGTATAGCTTTTTACTACGGGTGTTCATGGTACGCCCACCCCCACCTGATAAATCGGTCTCGAGCCAGACTTTACTTGCCACCGCACTCACAGGTAGCCAGTTGACGCTTTCATTGCTCAGGCGGCGTACCAAGAGGTCTGGTCTTAGCGTCAGTTGCCAATAGCCATAACTGGTGCCCAATCCAATCAGCACACCTCCAATGGCAATGATGAAGCGAATCACTTTTGCATTCATAAACAAAGCTCCAAGTGGCGGTGCGCGGACTTCGCCGCAGCGTCGCGCCCTAATACAATACGCCTCTAATGGTCATCAGGCAAAGATTGCCATTCACACCCTGCGGTGTCAGATAGGTGCTGGTCTGGGCCTTTTCATTAGACATCACCAGCGTATTGCCCAAATAACCGTCAAAGACCAGGTGGGCAGGCCCCTCTTTTTGCAGGGTTTCACAGGCTTCCTCGAGCACCATTGTGATGGTGAACATAGCGTCACAAGCCTGCTCGTGGGGGATAAACTGCATGGTGACTTGCTGTTCATAACCACCCTGCTCGAGCACGACAAAGAATGACAGCAAGCGCTCATCCGGATTCGTCTGATGCCAGACGGTGTCCACCCCGTGGCTATCGTCGCCGATCAGACTATTTGACAGAATGCGAATGCCCTCAGCACAGTGTGTCAGACCAAGTTGCTCAGCATGCCGCTCTGGCAAGGTATCCGCTGCATGCGCCAGACAAAACAGGAGGGTGACCAGGGTAAAAAAACATTGCAACATAGATGTCTCCTTGAGGATGTGTAGCGTGTATCTCATGCACTAAGCCTCGGTAGGGGTAGTTTCCAGATAAAGCCCCTTATCACTCGAGTTGCCAAGAGGCTGACGTTTGCGTCCCAGCATGATAGCGCCTACCAGCACAGCTGCACCGAGCAGGAGTAGCGCTATCCCAAATACCGGACGCACTGCCACCCAGGCTAAGGCGATGGTCACAGTGGACAGCACCAGTGCCAACACAGCCGCAATCAAGCGGACGCCCAGACCCAGTAGCGCACCCACCGGTGGGATAATTTTGCCCAGTGTCACCAGCGGCCCTGCCAGCAGCCCTAATCCCGCTGCCATCAGCATAAAGCCAGCCAGGCGCAGCACCCAGGCCATCAACCGATTAGATTGCTCGGCAGTCGCAAACATATCAGCGGGTGCTATCTCGCCGTAAGCCAGCAGGTTGATCGTAGCGCCGTGTCTTGAACTGTAAGGACTCAGCGTACTGCCCTGTTGCTGCGCAATCACGCTTACGGTGCTACTGGGTATCACCTCAAAACGGATGCGCATATCGCCAACGCTGGGGGCTTGCGCACTACCACCTGCATAGGGCAAATAGAGCCAGTCTCCGCTGCGCTGTGCGTCAATGCCAGCAGCCCTCGAGACACTCATAGTCTGCGCCTCGGAAAGCGCCAGAGTGTCACGTTGATTAAGCTGCCGCACCAGGCTGCTGTCCAGCTTGTAAGCTCCCAGATTGACAGCCTCTGCGCGCAAGTCAGCCGAGCGAAAGGGCATCTCGCCGGGGTTTTCATGACCAGCAGGGTTCCAGAACTCAGCCGAGCGAATGGGGCTGTCTGACCAGACCCGCTCATAGCTGTAGGTGGTTACCTGTTCCTGCGACCCGCCCAGGCGGTCCTGACTTTGGGTACGACTGGTTTCTTTCCACTGGTACATCTCTACGCTGCGGCGAAGCCCGAGTGCGTTGGCAGCGACGCCAAAGACCTCATCCTGCAAGACCTCACTGGTGCTGGCTACACCTGACAGATGAACCAGAGCGTTCTCGAGTTCTGGCGCAACAGCTTCGCTACTGGTCGGTTGCACCAGAGTGCGACCCTCGAGCAGTGTACGTGTGGTTTTAACCGTACGCGACTCATTCCAAAAAAGCAGCGGAAACGCGCCGATAAATATCACCACTCCGATCAGCACCCCCACTAATGAATTGACCAGACGACTGCCCAACCCCACCCGCGTTACTTTTTGATTGGGGCTAAAGCCTCGTGCACTATTCAGGCCACTTCGACGAAATCTGGACATATCAGTTCCTTTCCAGAGCTTCCAGCTCTTTGATAAATGAGCGAAGGCTAGCTTGCTGTGACTTGGGAATCAGCAAGCTAATCTGTTCCCCGTGGTAGACAAAGCTGAGCTTGTCGCTGAGTTTGCGAGCACGCTCAGTAAACTCGAGCCGCTTAATGTCAGACACCTCAAAAGCACGTACCTGATGGGCAGCAAATGCCTCAATACCCTGCTGGTCCAGCCTGTTTTCATTGGCGAGCAGCAAACCTTCAATTTTGTGTTTGACAAAGGGCATAAGCAAACGCTCGAGCACGCCCGACTGTTCCATTACGCCACGTGGCACGGGCCCCATCTCGATGAGATAAAGACTGTCTTGCTCGAGCAGCAGGCTATAGGTGCGGGGAGCCTGCAGCAGTCCCCGTTCGCTCATCAGCCTGTCAATGCGCTGCGCCATCAGCATCAGAACCCTATCCCTTTACCCCGCTCACTGCTGACAAAGCAGTTTCTTGCCAGCCCTACGTTTAAACTTGGAATCACAATTCCGAAAAAAATGACTAAGCGTTTCATAAAACCTCCAGATTTTGTTGTGATGCGAAAATCAGACCCAATACACCCGTACAAACCAGCACAAGAGAGACAAGCTTAAGAGGACTTAGCACTTCGTGAAACAGCACAACACCCATCACCGTGACCAGTGCTGTACCCAAACCCACCGAAACGAGGTAAACCGGAATGATCTCGAGCCGTTGCAGGGCCAGTGACAATGCCACGAGGCTAAGCGCAAACGTGACCACGGCAAAAAAGGTGGGCATGAGCTTACTAAAGCCTGCTGACTGTTTGATCAGTACGGTTGCGATAGCGTCTAACATGGTGGCTGCGATGAGATAAGTCCAACTCATAGGTGCTCCTTTGCTGGTAATAGCTTAGGAGAGGAGTCTTAACAAGGTCTTAACAAGCCCGCAACCCAAATAATTGGGGAGGGATGGCAGCTTGACCTTATCCCGAGCAGGGTGAGCAGGAAGCGAGGAACTGCTTTTCAAATCGACAACCAATTGATTCGGACTCGTACAAAAGCTATTCGTTAGCAGACAAAAGGCTTTCAGGAGGTCAGCCAATAGCAGGTAGCTCAAGGAAGATATAGGAATATACAGGGAGATAGGGGACTCAATGCATTGCTCTATACCCATTGTTCAGTGCTGCTTTTAGCGTTCAACCTTGAGCAGCAACCTGCAATGCCAAATTGAAGTGCAACCAAGCAAGACCTCTGCCTGTGATACCAAGTCCGAAAATCCACCTCACAAACTCTAGGCGAGCTTGCTTCGTTCCAATCGGAATGGTATCTGTTTTAATGGTCCAAGACCACGTTTAA
>CAZZPQ010000007.1:48827-51584 GCA_964655595.1 uncultured bacterium | reverse complement strand
AGCAAAAAGCAATGGGGCTTACGACCAGGTCCAGATACATCTTTGGGTTGATCCCAATGATTTATCCCGAGCGGAGCGAGTAGGAACCGAGAAACTGCTTTTCAAATCTGTCATATGGTTATCGAGCTTGGTATATGAAGCGCAGCATCATAAGCCAAAACGAAAATCTTTTTGGCTTATGATGAGGCGGTGGAGCAGCTCAGTCACTATTTGCTGATTGATAAGCTGGGAGCAGGTGGTGCGGCTGTTGTTTATAAAGCCCAAGACCGTCGCCAGGGGCGTACCGTTGCGCTTAAAGTCATTCGTGCTGGGGGGCAGAAGCAAGCCCAGTTTGAACGAGAGTTGCTGGCGAGTCAGCAGCTTCAACACGAGCATATAGGAACCATCGAGGCTATGGAAAGACTGGATGACGGGCGCATGCTCATCATCATGCCCTTCTTTGAAGGTAAAACTCTGGATAAACTGCTGGTGCCGATTGCCTTTTCGCAAGCTCTGAACATCATCCTGCAAACCGCTCAGGGTCTGGCACATGCTCATGCCCAAGGCATCATTCACTGCGATATCAAGCCTGCCAATCTGATGCTGAGTAAGGGGCACATCAAAATTCTTGACTTTGGTCTGGCGCGTTTCCTTAACCAAGAATCTGATGAGGGGCAAATAGGCACGCTCGAGTACATGTCGCCGGAAGCTGCTCGGGGACAAGCGCTTCATGTCAGCAGTGATCTGTGGTCGCTGGGCGTGGTGTTCTATGAGCTTCTGACTGGGCAGTCACCCTTTCAAGCTGCTAGCCCGGCTGCTGTTTTGAGAAACATTGCCGATTTGCGTCCCCGACCCGTGAGTCACCTGCGCCCTGGCTTGCCTGAAAGTGTGGAGGTAGTTTTACAGACACTGCTGAGCAAAAATCCAGAGACCCGCTACCCCAGTGACGAAGCTTTACTTGCTGACCTCGAGCGTTTACAAAGCGGTCAAGTGCTTGCACAGACTCCACTTCCTAAAACAAGACGCTTGAGTACCCAAGTAAAAAGCACGCTGACCAAGCTGCCAGAAAAACCAGCCTTGCTGCTCGGGCGTGATGATGAACTGGGCTTGCTCTCCCTTTATCTTCAGGACCCCGAATGCCGTTTGCTGACGCTCCAAGGCATGGGTGGCATCGGCAAAACCCATCTGGCCCTTTGGGCGGCCCACGAGCAAGCTAGCTTGGCTGCAAAGCTGTTTGAAGCCGTACATTTTGTTCGCCTGGCAACGGCTAGCGAGGCTGGTTTTGTTGCTGCACTGGCTCAGGCTCTCGAAGTTGAAGCTAATGCGACACTGGACGCTGTAACCCAGGCCATTGGTAAGCGCAGACAACTTCTGGTCCTGGACAACTTTGAACATCTGACCTCGAGAGCCTTTATGCTCGAGCACCTGCTTAAAGCCTGTCCTCACCTGACACTACTCGTCACCACCCGCGAACGCCTGACTCTGGCTGAAGAGTGGGTAATGCCCTTATACGGGCTTAGCTATCCGCCCGCTTTACCCAAAGCCAATGAAGTCAGGAATTTTGCTGCACTGGTTTTTTTTGAGCATCAGGCAAGCAAGAGGGATAAAACCTTTGATCTAAACGAATCTCTTGAAAGTGTTTGCATGATTTGCTCACACTTGCGGGGTCATCCGCTGGGTATTTCGCTGGCAGCTGCCCTGCTGGATACCCTTGATATACACGAACTGCCGGAAAAGCTGCTGCGAAACATCGAGGTTTTGCAAGAGGGCACTGGGCGACACCGCAGCCTTAGAGCAGTTTTTAACCAGTCTTATGACCTGTTGTCAGTTGAGCAGCAAGGCTTACTTGCTTCACTGGCAGTGTTTGAAGGTGGCTTTGACTCAAAAGCTGCCAGCGTAATCACTGGGGCATCACCACAGCAGCTTGATACTTTGCTGGACCGTTCACTGCTCGAGCTTTCCCTGGACGCAAGATACAGCCAGCACCCCGCCTTGCACAGCTTTTGTCAGGAAAAACTTGCAGAGCTGGATAGCGATATAAGGACACGTTACCAGCAGTATTATCTGGAACAGCTTAAGGTATTAAGAATCATGCTGCGTGGTGCTGAGCAAACCAGGGCATTGGAAAAGCTTGAACAAGATTTTGCGAATCTGCGTTTCCCAATTGAACAACAAGAGGAAGTGTTGAATGCGGATATAGCTGAGCCGTTCAGGGCATTTTATACTCATAAAGGAAGGTACACCGAAGGGTGGGAGTTATTTTCAAAAGCCACAGGTGATTATGCCAAAGTGTGTGCAGCCTGGTTTGCGTTGATGTTGGGAAATCTCGAGGGGGCGGAGAAATTAGCGGAAGCGGGTTTGCAAAATCAGGACTTACACATTAAATTATTATCCCTGAACACCAAGGCAGGAGTGCTTGCCCGCCAAAAAGAACCCGACAGGGCAAAAGAACTCAGTCAAAAGGCTCTTGCTCTTGCGCACAGGGCAAATGATTTGTCCATGATTGCAGCATGTACGACAAATCTTGCGGTGCTTGAAGAATTGTTGGGTAATCCTATCGCTGCTATACCTTATTATAAGCAGGTTCTTGACTTATCGGAAAAAACCAGGAACTTTGCCCAGATAGTTACAACACTTAATAACCTTGCTGACCTTTACTTAACGCGTGGAGAAGTTGACCTTGCCAAGTCTTTACTGGAAAAAGCCCTTTTGCTGAGTGAAAAAAGTAATTTAAGCCGCATGAAACCCGTTTTGCAATCCAACTTTGGTCTGTGCCTT
>CAZZPQ010000007.1:0-48727 GCA_964655595.1 uncultured bacterium | reverse complement strand
AAGTAATTTAAGCCGCATGAAACCCGTTTTGCAATCCAACTTTGGTCTGTGCCTTTATGATCAAGGAGATTATGCTCATGCCGAAGTGGCCTACAGGGAAGCTTTTCAGGTATTCATGGAGCGCGACGAGCAAGCTGCTGCTACCTGGGTACAAAGTTATCTGGGTCAAACACTTGCGGCACAAGGAAAAATCGAGCAGGCTAAAGAAACACTTTTTGAATCCCTACAGACTTCACAGTCCCTTGACTACACCACAGGAACACTCAGTGCAATGGTTAGATTGGCTGAAATTTTGGCTAACGAAAACTACAGCTATGCCAAAGACTTAGCGGCACTGGTTTATCACCATCCAAGCACCGAACCCAGCGACCGCAACCTGGCAGGAAAACTGGCAGCAGGTGTAACCACCACCCTCAGCCTAGAAGAAGCTGTAGCGCAGCTTTTGCAAGCAAAAGAGCCTCTGGCCAACTCGTAAATTGCGAACCTGCACGGTGTTATAGACCAAGGGGTCACCGGCAATTTACAGCAGTTTCAGATCATTCGTCGGGTTTATGCTAATGATTTATCCCGAGTAGGGCGTTAGGAACTGGGGAACTGCTTTTCAAATCCAGAATCAATTTATCTGGTTTGAGATTATGGGGTTTCCAGACGTCAAGGAGCAATCGGCAGAATTAACATAACCTCGAGCCCTGTGCTGGTGTTGCGCAGCTTTAAGTCGCCACCAAAAGTCCGCACGATATGCTTGACAAAGGCGAGTCCCAGACCGCTGCCCTCAACGCTGCTGGACAATCTGAAAAACGTGTGCGTCAGTTTGTCCAGCAGTTCTTCAGGTACACCGTCTCCCTGGTCCTCGACCCTGACTTGCACGTGTGTCGGCTGTGACTCGAGCGTCACTATGACCTGACCCGGAGTGTATTTAATAGCATTATCAACCAGGTTCCAGATACATTGGCCGACCAGGTAGGGCTGCGGTACTTTAAGATTGGCTGAGATGGAACTTTTGATCACAACGCGCGGCTGCACGTCGGCAGGCAGGATTTGAAGGGTTTCTTTGAGCAAATACATAAGGGGTATCGGTTCATGGTTTTTCTCTTTGGCCCTGGCTAAACTCAGCAGGGCCTCGAGCACGCGCTGCATTCGGTCTAGATTACGCTGCACCACAGGCAGGACTTTCTCGGCAGGACTGAGTTCTAACTCGAGCGCCTCAAGCTGGACTTTCATGGCACTGATTGGGGTGCGCAGTTCATGGGATGCGTAGCGAGTAAAGATACGTTCGCGCTCAAAGGCAGCTTCAATATTGCTATTCATTCGGTTAAAGCTTTTTGCCAACTGACTCAGCTCGTCGTTTCCTTTTGGAATCGCTACGGGTTCGGGGATTTCCTGATGAGATAAGGTTTCAACAGCGCGGGTCAGACTTTTGACGGGCCTAAGTAAATACTGAGAAAATGCCAGCGCGATGAGTACTGATAAAATAATCTGCAAGCCGTCATCGCTCAGGTCACGAAACAGATAATTCCTGATTTCTTGGGACAACGGAGTCGTATCTACTGCCAGTTCAGCAGTGACACCGCTGGCTGTTGTCACCGTACTCCTTTGCAGCCGCGCTTCGGTGATTGGCAGGCTGACTAACTCGAGTGTGCTATCACCCTCAAGGCGCAGCCGTGTCCCGGGTGGCATCAGTGGTTGTAGTAGGCTAAGCTGGTCGCTATCTTCTAAGCCAGCGGCAACCTCAGCAACATGACTGAGTGTTTCAAATACGGCGCTGATGTTGGCTGGCAGGCTGCGTTGCAGGCGCAGGTAGTCAAAGAGGGCTTCGGCGGTGGTGCCAATAATCATGGCAATCACAATCGCCAGAAACAAGCGCCAACGAAAACTCAGGCGCATTTACAGGCCAAGGGCGTAACCACCAGGCACAGTGTTGATAAAGTCATGCGTCACCTTTTTTCGCAACTGGTTGACGTAAACTCGGACCACTTTGTTTCCAGACTCTGCGTTCGGGAAAAACCGTTCAAAAAGATCATCCACTGAGAATACCCTATCGGGATAGAGCGTAAAAAGCTCTACCATGGCAAACTCGCGTTCAGAGAGATGGATGACCTGGTCCTGCCACAGAACCTGGCGCTTGGCCAGGTCAACCCGCAGCTTGCCGCGACTGAACTCGCTCTTGCGTGTCTGTGCTTCGCGTCGCAGCAACGCCCGCACCCGCGCCAGCAACTCTTTGAGAGAAAAAGGCTTGATTAGATAATCATCGCCACCCAGGTCAAGCCCACGGATACGGTCCTCAACAGAGTCTCGAGCAGTCAAAAAGATAATGCTGCCATTAAAACCAGCGTCTCTAAGATGCTGTGCGTAAATAAAGCCAGCGTCTTCACCTTCAGGAAGCATAACGTCGAGTATGGCCAGGTCATATTCGCATTCCACCTGCGCTTCAAAGGCCTGCTCAAGCGATGAAACCCAGCGTACCTGGTAGCGCTGCGCGGTGAGCAGGCTGGCAATGGGTTCGGCCAGATCGCGTTCATCTTCAACAAGCAGTATGTTCACAGAAAGCTCCTTCAAATCTTTCTCATAGTTTAGGACATGCAGATAAGTAACAGATAAGTAAACGCTGTGGTAAAACTAATACCACAGCGTTTTTTGACCACAGCGTTCGGAAGCCTGGCATCTTCAGTGCCAGCTGGCTGTCAGGGCTGATAGAAGCGCAACTTATTGATCTCGATTTCCACTTCGACCTTATCATCATCAAGCTCGAGTTCAAGTTCCAGTTTTACACCATCCTTGCGGTAGTTGGCTTCAATTTCATCATCGTCGCGCTCGAGTTTGCTTCGCTGCCAGCCCAGGTTTGTCAAGAGGCTATCGTAGTGGGCGAAAATTGCTTCCAAATCAGGGCTATCGTACTTGGTTTTGAAGTCCCATTCGATTTCTTTAATGCCTGCCTCAAAAAGAGGAATGTTGATCTCACCAAAGCTGGTCAAAGTATAGCTGATTGGGGAAGCTGAACTGCTGGTAATATCGATATCAACCTCGGTTTTGTTGTCATCCTTTTCAACCTCGAGCTCAATTTTTACGCTGCCCTTAGTGTATTTGGCTTCAAACTCATCGGCTTCTTTTTCGAAGTCGCTACGAACAAAGCCCTGTGCGATAAAGGCGTCGTTATAGAAGTTAAAAATGGCTTCAGCTGCAGCGCTGTCGTAATCAATTTCGATGTCCCACTCATACTCACTACTACTAAAGCCACTCGCCGCTGGCAGGTTGAAGTTACTGTTGTTTTGGATAATGGTGGCTGGTTCAGGGCGGAACGTGAGGGGAGACTGATTGGCCTGGCTACTACAGGCGCTTACCAGCAGCAGACTGATGAGGCCGAGGAGTTTGATGGTTGTGTTCATCCGGCTCTCCTTAAATGTTAGTGTACGGGCGAGATATCGCTAGCACGACTGCCCGTAACTCCTACTGTAGACAGGTCAGGTAAGGAGCATATAAGTGAGACGCTCTTGGCTTTAGCAGGCGCTCAAAAACAAAGCCCCTTGCAAAATCCCCAGCTTTTCCCCATCTTCTGAGCCGTTAAAGTAGGCATCCTCGAGTTCAATCGACACAGCGCCGCTGTAGCCACTCTCCTTCAGTACCTCAAAGATACTGATCCAGCGACTTATGCCATGACCAGGAATGGTATAGCGCCAGTGCTGATTGCCGAAAGGTATTGCATCCTTGAAGGTGGCTGGCACTTCACTACCATATTCATACAGCCTGTCATGATTGATTTCGCAGTCCTTGCCGTGCACATGAAACACTCGAGACTTAAACTCAGCCAAAAAGCGGTGAGGGTCGATACCCATGCGAAGCAGGTGAGAGGGGTCGTAGTTAACCCCCATTGCCGTAGAGGGAACCTCACGAAAAAAAGCGCGGTAGGTTTCTGGTGTGCTTACCAGTACGCCTGGGCCAGGCCAACCCTCGATGACAAGCCTGGAAGCGCTTTCTTCAAAAACTGGACTTAGCGCATTGTAGCTTTCCACCATGTAAGCAAAGTTCTCGCGTCTTGGCAGACTGGGGTCTTCTGGTAGCATGGCAATAAAAAAATTGCTGGCTCCATACTTTTTGCAACTGCGAATATACTCGGTGTTTTCTGCCACAGCTTCTTCCCGCTTAGCCTTATCTGCAGAAATCATGCCTTGCCAGACCTTCAGGTCAATAGAGCCGATACGCAGCCCAGCGTCCAGTACAGCCTGTCCGGTTTGGTCACCATCACGGCCCAGGTCGATGACTTCGAGATCGTTTGCTTTTGCCCAGACGATCAAGCTTCCAATGTCCTTGTGCCAATCCATCCAGAGTTGTCTGAAGCCTATAGGGAACTGCCCGGTACGTGTTTTCATGCTGTGTCCTTCCTTGGTTTTATCTTTTCTGCACGATAGCTTTTCTGCACCATAGTAAGCGAAGACAGGCTGGTGGACTTGTGCCTGGCTGACGTGGTTATCAGGCAGGACTAGCAGGTTGGGGTCATGGTAGGCTGGTACAGGAGGTTTTATGCATTTGGCTAGATTTCCCCGCCGTCGCTACACGGTGGGCTTTACCCCGATTGAACCACTGAGGCACTTGAGCAAGTATCTGGGTGGTCCTGACATTTATATTAAGCGCGACGATCTGCTGGGACTCACGGCGGGAGGTAATAAGACGCGCAAGCTCGAGTTTCTGGTGGCCGAAGCGCTGGCTCAGGGGGCCGATACGCTGATTACTGTGGGTGCAGTACAGTCCAACCACTGCCGCCTGACTTTAGCAGCAGCCGTCAAGGAAGGTCTAAAATGTCGACTTGTGCTCGAGGAGCGCGTTCCCAACAGTTATAAACCACAGGCCAGTGGTAATAACTTTCTTTTTCAGCTTTTAGGTGCTGAGGCCATCACGGTAGTGCCAGGTGGCACTGATCTGATGGCGGCCATGCAGGCTGTTGCAGACGAGGTGCGTGCTCAGGGGCGGACGCCTTACATCATTCCTGGTGGTGGCTCGAACAGCCTGGGGGCGCTCGGTTATGTGGCTTGCGTTGAGGAAGTTATGGCGCAGAGTTTTGACCTGGGGCTGAAGATTGATCACTTCGTGTGCTCGAGTGGCAGTGGTGGAACCCATGCAGGTATTGTGACGGGTTTTGAAGGGCTCAATACCAATATCCCGGTGACGGGCATCAGCGTGCGGGCGGAAAAAATTGCCCAGGAGAATAAACTACATTTGCTGGCAAACGAAGCTGCTGAGCGGCTGGGCATTCGTGGGGGCATTTCCCGCGAAGCCTTTACGGTCTTTGATGACTATGTGGGCGAGGGCTATTCCTTGCCAACTGAGGGTATGATCGAAGCAGTGCAGCTCTTTGCAAGGCTCGAGGGTATTTTGCTGGATCCTGTCTATACTGGCAAGACAGCTGCGGGTCTCATTGATCTGGTAAGAAAAGGGCATTTTAAGGCAGGGGAGACGCTGCTCTTTTTGCACACTGGCGGCAGTCCAGCACTCTATGCCTATCAGCAGACCCTATTAGGGGACTGAGCCAGAAGATGAAGCGGCGGGTAGCAGGCGTGATCGGTGGCTTGGGGCCAGAAGCAACACTTGACTTTTTTGCCAAAGTCATTCGGCACACACCAGCCTCTGCGGATCAGGAACATGTGCAGCTGATTATCAATAATAATCCGCAGGTGCCCAATCGCAATGAGGCTGTAGCTGGTACGGGGCCATCTGCTGGACCTGCGCTGGCAGAGTCTGCTCAGGCACTCGAGCGTGCGGGGACTGAGTTTCTGGTGATGGTCTGCAACGCGGCCCACGCCTTTGAAGCGGATATTCGGGCTGCGGTGCAGATTCCTTTTATCAGCATCATTTCCGAAACGGTGGTGGCAACGCTGGCGCTTAAGCCACAGCTTGGTACTGTGGGGGTACTGGCCTCGAGCGGCTGTCTGGACGCTCAGCTGTACCAGCGGGCCTTTGCTGCCCATGGGCTAAAGGTCGTTGTTCCGGTGGCAGACAGCCGCGAGCGCTTTATGCAGCTTCTTTACCAGATTAAAGCCGGCAATAAGGGTGAGCAGGTCGCTAAGGATATGCAGGAGCTGGCTGCGCTGCTTATCAGCCAGGGGGCAGAGGTCATCATTGCAGGCTGTACCGAAGTGCCGCTGGTGCTCAGCGACACAGCTATCAGCGTGCCGCTGGTCAACTCAACCGATGTGCTGGTTCAGACGACGATTGCCCTGGCACTGGGGCAACGCGAACTCGAGGTGGAATGATGCACGTTGTTATTGCGGAAACAATGGATGAAAGCGCACTCACTTTACTTGAGGGAGTGGCAACCTATCACTATGAGCCTGGGCTGCATGCGAAAACTGAGCTACTCAAAACTGCGCTTGGCGGGGCTGACGTGCTGGTAGTGCGTAATCAGACGCAGGTCAATGCAGACTTGCTCGAGCAGGCTGATCGGCTCAAATTGGTCGGGCGCTTGGGGGTGGGTCTCGATAATCTGGACATGGCAGTTTTGAGAGAGCGCGGCATCATGGTGAGCTGGGCAGTGGGTAGCAATGCGGTCAGTGTGGCGGAGTACGTCATGGGAGTGATGCTTGAATTTAGCAAGCGCTTTGCTGAAACCTCGGCCCGCCTGCATGCAGGGTCCTGGGACCGGCAGGCAGCCATCGGCGGCGAACTCTATGCTAAAACACTTGGCATCATCGGTCTGGGCGATATCGGTTCGCGTCTGGCACTACGGGCGCGTGCTTTTGGTATGCAGGTTGTGGCCTATGACCCACTGGTACATGACAACACGCTGGCGGTTCAGGATTTATCAGTTCAGTTACTCAGTCTGGATGAGTTGCTGACCTGCGCTGATTTTGTGTCGCTGCATGTCCCCCTCTTGCCAGCGACTCGGGGACTGATGAGTGCAGAACGCTTGGCTCAACTGAAACCGAGTGCAGTGCTGATCAACACAGCACGTGGCGGTCTGGTTGATGAGCAGGCTTTGGCTGAAGCCCTGCGTGCGGGCAGTTTAGCAGGTGCGGCGCTGGATGTGCGGGAAACGGAGCCACCTACCACGCCTGATCCCTTACAGGGCTCGCCCAATCTGATTCTGACGCCGCATGTGGCAGGTGTCACCAGAGAATCTAACCGCCGCACCTCGTTTCAGGTCATGCAGGATGTGGTTCGGGTCTTGCGAGGTCAGCCGCCACTGTGCAAGGCACCGGGCAGTGCCTGAGTTTGTTGTGCGCCTGCCGCTTGGCGCAATAAACGTTCTGCTCGAGCGCAGGGGTTTAAGGCTGGAAGACCGCGGGGGTTTTGAGGCTTGCTGGTTGCCAGAGCAGCCGGGGCAAGCTCCTGAAGCAGACGCCGTGCTGGCTGCTCTGGATACCGAGGCCTTTCGCTTGCAGGTCAAAGACTACCTGCGCGAACTTTATCGTCAGGCAGAAGGCCGTGATCCTTCCCCCATCACCCTGAATCTGGCAAGTCATCAACTGCTTGAAGATGTCATTGGCTGGTCAAAGCTGAACACGCAGCTCCGTCCAAGGGAGGATGCCAACTAAGACTGGCTAAGGCATACTGAAGCTTATGCTCGAGGTTGAAGAACACATTCTCATCAGGAAGCCTGCCGGCGAAGTCTTTGCTTTCTTGACCAACCCGCATAATGCGCCTTTGTGGCGCGTGGGTCTTTTAGAGGCGCGGCAACTCAGCGCTGGTGAGATGGCTGTGGGTACCATCATCGAAGAAAGTGTGCAGGTGCTGGGTCAGCGCTTACGCTCACGTGTAGAAGTCCTTGAGTTTGAGGCAGACAAACAGCGACGCTTGCGCGTCCGGCTGGGTCCTTTACCGATTGAGCTTCTGGAGAGCTACGAGGAAACGCCTAATGGAACCCTGTTGCGAGTGCGCGGTTCAGCGCAGGTATCAGGCGTGCAGCGTCTGGCGGCTCGAGCGGCTTTAGGGCAGGTTAAACGGCAGCTCGGGCAGGAACTTGCCAACATCAAGCGTGTTCTGGAGAGGACTGAGTCTTCTGCTTGATATCCTTCGGTATATCGTTTATGCTGTGTGTAATATGTGTAACATACACATAACATTGGATAGATGAGGTGCCGGCATGAGTCCAAGGGTTCTGTTGCTGTGCGGGGGACAATCCGCCGAACATGAGGTGTCACTCAGCTCAGCGCGTTCTGTGCTACGGGCGGCAGGTGGCGAGTTCAGTATCACGCCGCTGGTTATCGACAAAAGTGGCAAGCTGCTGCCTGCTCAGCAGTCGCGGCAGCAATTGGCTTTGGCAGGGGGGTCTGCTGCCGATCTTAAGCTTGCTGAGCCAGCCGTGAACTTGCAAGCACTCGACTCGAGCGCTTTTGATGTTGTTTTTCCGCTATTGCATGGGCCTTTGGGTGAGGATGGCAGTGTGCAGGGCATGTTAAAGCTGATGGGCCTGCCTTTTGTAGGCTCAGATGTGCTGGGCAGCGCGGTCGGTATGGACAAGATTATGATGAAGACTGTTTTCGCTGCGCATCATCTGCCCCAGCTTCCCTGGCAGGCGGTCAGTCGTAGCAAGTGGCGCTCGCAGCCTGAACGGGTGCTCGAGTCACTCCAGTACCTTGACTATCCGCTCTTTGTCAAACCGGCCAATCTGGGGTCATCCGTGGGTATCAGCAAGGTTCATGATCAGGTGGCTTTACGTAGCGCCATCGACGAAGCCGCCAGCTATGACCGGCGCATCGTCATCGAACAGGGGCTTGAACAACCCAGAGAGCTGGAGGTGGCCATTCTCGGCAATGACGCTCCAGAGGTCAGCCCCGTGGGTGAAATCAGCTTCACCAGTGACTTTTATGATTATGCGACCAAGTACACCGAGGGTTGCGCTAATCTGCAGATTCCCGCAGCCGTCTCAGACGAGCTGTGTCAGCAGATACAAGTGCTGGCGGTGCAGGCATTTGAGGCAATTGACGCTCGGGGACTGGCTCGAGTGGACTTTTTCCTTGATGACCAGGGACGACTTTACTTAAACGAAATCAATACCATGCCAGGGTTTACCACCACCAGCATGTACCCTAAGCTCTTTGAGGCGGCTGGCGTGAGCTACCCACAACTGGTCCGCAGGCTGATTCATTTAGCGCTCGAGTAAGGTAAGGCCATACACTGTCATGACCTGTGCCACCTAAGCTATAATCACACAAGGAGGCAAGACCGCCAAGCACTACCTGGACAATTTTGATGCGCTGGATCCCTTCATTACCGAAGAGGAGCTTTTCCAGCTTGAGCCGCTTGAAAACCTCAGTGTCTCGAGGGTGCTCATCCTGAATGCCAGTTATGAGCCACTGCATGTGTGCAGCGTAAAGCGTGCGGTGGGTCTACTGATGCAGGATATTGCCGAACGCATCGAAGACAGCGACAAGATTCTGCGCTCTCCCAGCCAGATTTATGCTGTTCCCAGCGTGATTCGCCTCAAGAAGTACGTGCGCCGCCCTCCACATCAGAAAGTCGCCTTTAACCGTAAAAATGTCTTTCGGCGCGACGATAATACCTGCCAGTATTGCAGCCTGAAGTCCAATGATCTGACGCTCGACCACGTAATACCGCGCAGCCGCGGTGGCGGCACCAGTTGGGAAAATGTGGTGGCCTGCTGTCAGCAGTGCAATGCTAAAAAACGCGACCGCACGCCCGAGGAGGCCAATATGCTCCTTAAGCGCAAGCCAGTCGCACCCAAGTTTATGTTCAGCTCGGCCTATGGGATGCTGCCCAGTATCGATCCTATTTGGGAAAAGTATATTCCCTGATGTAGCTGTGCGCGGCTTAAGTCTGTTAGAGATGGACTCTCTGCAAACCCATCTGCAAGGAATCTTTTCTGTAGATACTCCATTGGAACTCGAGATATACTTTTGCTAGTCTTGTGAAAACGGGGCGTATACGCGCCTGGACTTTAAGGGGAGCTGAATACTATAATGGAATTGGCTATGAGAGCGGTATCTCCTTTGGCTGCAATGGCTAAAGCAACTCAACCGCAATCACAGGTACTACTTGTTAACCTGCTGCTCGCCTGGATGATTGCTCACGGTTTTGCTTTTGCCGATTCAGAGACCAATGCAAGTGGTGAAAGCTGGTTTGCCTTTGGTGTAGGTCTTACATCTGTAGAGGCTCAGTTAGGCTTTTATGATCTTGGAGGGAGTCAGTTAGATGCCAGAATAGTTGCCGGCTATTTTTTTGAGGGCGGGTTGTTTCTTCAGGCAGACGCGCTGTGGTTCTTGCAGAACAATGCCGGCTTTTATGGAGGCGGTGGCTTGGGGATTGTGGTGACAGGCAATCCGATTTTTGTGGGGCCACATCTAACCGTCGGTGGAGATATCCCACTTAATGCATCAAGCGGCATTTTGATTGACGTGAGTCTCGGCTTCTATCCTCTTGTCCTTCGCTATGAACCACCTGAGCTTCCATCAATGCTTTTTCCTATTTTTGCTCGCTTTAGTGTGGGCTACCGTGTGCTAATGTGAGCAGTTTTGGCTTTGAGATGATTGGTCGTCTGTATCAGTGGCAGAAAGTTGTAGCTCCGGCCAACTGAGTAATGGAGCAAGCCCCTTACCTGACGGGTGCATACAAAATAATATGTTACATGAGCTTCCATGGGGCCTGTGTGTTCCCAAGGAGCTGCGCTTGGATGGCATCAAGGCGTGTAAAGCGCTGGCAGAATGATTCCCGAGTCTGAAACGGCAAAGCTACGGTGGAAAGGGACTCGAGATGTATGAACGGGTACTTCATGACTGGCTTGCTTACCAACAGAGTGATAAATCTGTCGTCTTTCGTGACCGTCGCTTCATGGCGTGATGAATTGCTGTGGGATGGGCTTTTAACATTATAAGCGTTTCGACCCTCTGTCATCAGTTGTTACTTTAGCAGTGTCTGACATAGATACCTCTTAGAGTGCCATTGTAGCGCAAACCGCTACGACTCATACGAAAGACGGATGAAGCCAACCCTACTGAGTGGTTAGGTGGTAGAATTGATGTGCGAAATGCTTACGGGAATCGGTCTTGCTTTCATAACCTGCCTGCTCTTGGCTTTTTTGCCTTCTGAATTGGCGCGAGGCGCTACCGCGATTTTACTAACTGTGATTGCCGCTATTTATGTGGGGTTCGCGCTAGCGTCTAAAGGTCGGCTAAGTATTTTAAAGCAGGTAGCAGGATGCATATTCTTCGTAACCCTTGCCTTACTCGGGCTATGGATCAACTGGTGGTTCTTGGTTGTTGGCTTGGCGTTACATGGTGTCTGGGACTATCTACACCATGGTGAGCGAGGCAAAGATACGGTGCCACAATGGTATATAGCGTTTTGTGCATTCTATGACTGGGCAGTTGCAGTATTTGTTGCCCTTTTCTTTGCGGCAAGTGCCTAAGGTTATGCATTCCAGAGAGCCACCGATTGCAGAACGAGCTGAGACGGTGGCGTTCATCTGGCCGCTGAACGCTGATATCCCGCAAGAGGTAACTGTCGAGAACTATGTTGCCGAGATCATCGAAGACAGGGCAGCCTTCGAAAAGGTGCAGCAAGCGATTGGCTGGCACGTTACGGAAGATCAATGGCAATTGCTCTCGAGCGAGATTGTAGCGAACTCTATGGTGCTAGTTACTCACAGAGGTGACGCTGTTGCGGTCGCTTGCGGATTGCGCAGAGGTTACAACTGGGTGGAGCTCGCATGGGTTGCCGTTGTACCTGGCCATAGAGGACGAGGGGTTGGGAAAGTGGTTTGCTGCGCTGTAGTCAGACAACTACTGTACTCAGAACATACCAAAATTTTTGGCAGTACTCAGGACGAACGACTTGCAGCCATTAAAACATACTTGGATGTTGGGTTTTACCCACTATATCGGGTGGACAAGACTAAGCGCTGGAGAACAATTTGCAGCAAGCTAGGGCGATCATTTTCTCCTTCACTTTGGGGATGGCCTGCCGAGTCCTAAGGTATAATGTTGTGACTAAACTGAGCAGGGAAAGGTCGTGGACAGTGGCAACTTTGACTTTAAAGGTTCTAATGGATGGCAGCATAATAAACCTGTCTGGGGTGTTATGCGTTCATGGTTCCGTATAATCCCTAGTTATACTCGGAGATAATACCTTGTTAAGGCGCATCTGGATTGGCGGCTCTCCTTGTTCGGGAAAATCTACTATAGCCGAACGTTTGGCAGCAAACCTAGGGTTGCCTGTGTATCATGCTGATGACTATTTTGACCAGCACGCTGAGCGTGCTCAATTTAATTCTGTATTTAAGCGAATAAGCAACTGGTCTCCACAACAAATCTTTATGCGAGATACAGGTGAAATGCTTGCTGACTTCATAGCACTTGGTCACGAAGAGTTTCCAATGATACTTGATGACCTTAAAAATTATAAAAATGGAGTCATTATCGAAGGTTGCGCTTTGCTTCCCGAGCTGCTTTCTCCTTTATTGGATGACCAAAACGTTGTATTGTATCTATTACCAACGGAGTCATTCCAACGTTTTCACTATGCGCAACGTCCTTGGATAAACAACATTCTGAAGCAAACCTCAGATCCTAGCCAAGCATGGGAAAATTGGCGAGCACGAGATGCCCTGTATACTGAGGTGGTTAAAAAGCAAGCAGAACAGTTTGACTTGCCCACACTCACTGTTGATGAAACTTCATCTCAGGACAGAACATACAATTTGATCGAATCTCGCCTTTTGATTGATGCCCGTGTATAACCAATCGCTAGATGGGTCGCTGTGAAGTTCTGTTACAAACAAAAAAAGGAGCTGGATTGTGTTTTTAGTTCACCATAAGGTCAGTGCTCCTGACCTCACCCGTTAGGCACACCGCCAAGGAGTATGAATATGCCCGAGCAAAAATGGAAACCAGTCACATTTGAGCGCTGCGACCACGCTAGGGGGCCCTTCTACCACGGAACGAAGTCTGTGCTGAAGCTGGGCGATAAGCTCGTTCCAGGCTTCGGCTCGAACTTTCAGGACAACAGGATTTCCAATTACATTTATTTTACGACGTTGGTGGATACCGCTGCTTGGGGGGCGGAGTTGGCGACAGCACTCGCAGGGAGCAAGGAACGTGGACACATCTATATCGTCGAACCCTTGGGCCCCTTCGAGGA
Source organism: uncultured bacterium (assembly GCA_964655595.1). Classification (GTDB taxonomy): domain Bacteria; phylum Deinococcota; class Deinococci; order Deinococcales; family Trueperaceae; genus CAZZPQ01. The sequence continues at coordinate 35,644 of CAZZPQ010000007.1, read as the reverse complement.
CGACCCCAACGTCACCAACAAGCGGTTTCCGGGTAATCCCACACAATCCTACCGAACTCGAGAGCCGCTGCGAGTCGCTGGCGAAGTCGAGGACTGGGAGGGACACCGCCCCGAGGAACTCAAAGGGATGCTGGATCACCTGGCACAGCTTCGGGAGCAGGGGTTGGACATCATTGAAGACTAGGCTCATCCACTAGCGCTTCAATTGGTCAAGCCCTTCAATCAAGGTGATTCTCAGGATTCCGAAAGAGGGCTCGGGAATATGCTGCTTGTTATTGTTTCTGGCTCCACAAATCGAAAAGCCGAGTATACTGATTGCATGACCGCCATTCGAGACATTGAGAGACGATTACCCGAGCTAAGCCGTGCTGAAAAAGCCCAGGTGCTTAAATGGCTTGCTAGTGATCTCGAGGGTGCATTTGCAGGTATCGAGAAAAATGAAGATGTTCTTGGTGGTGAGGCTTGCATTGTTAGAACCCGCATTCCAGTATGGGTGCTGGTGCAAGCAAGGCGTTCAGGCGCAAGTGAAGCCGACTTGCTAAAAAACTATCCAAGTCTCCGTGCAGAAGATTTGGCAAATGCCTGGGTTTATGCCAGGGCCTATCCGGATGAAATTGACAAGGCAATCAGGGAAAATGAGGAAGCCTAGTTGGCGAGGTTTTACAGCGATGAGAATTTTCCCTACGCTGCCGTCGAAGCTTTAAGAAAATCGGGACATGATGTGCTTACTACACTTGAAGCAGGTTAGTCAAACCAGCGTATTCCTGACCATGAAGTGTTGCAGTATGCGACACGAGAAGGTCGAATCGTTCTAACGTTCAATCGTAAAGATTTTATCAGGCTTCATGAAATAGATTCCAGCCATACAGGAATTGTGGTTTGCAAAGTGGATGTTGATTTTGAGGCACTGGCTGACAGAATTGATAAGGCTGTGAAAGAACAAGGCACGATTCAGCAGCAACTTGTCAGGGTGACTCGAGCGCAAGGAGAAAACCCATCAGCAAGACCTTCAAACCCCAATGATTCTCTGACCAATGACAATTCTAAGGCTGGTTAAGACAACATTCTGATATTCCACAAAGCAGCCTCCATGGATTTTAGTGAATATCAATCCCCTGCTTCTCACGGTAGCGCCGCATCGCTTCCCAGTCCAGGGTAATCTCGGCTTGCTGCTGACTGATTTCACCCCAGGTCACTGGCGCACGGCCTGATGGGACCTCCACCATGCTGATACAGCCATCCACCGGACAAACCAGCGAGCAGAGATTGCAGCCGACGCACTTCTCCTGATTGACAACTGGCTTGGCTTTGACAGCGCCGCTGTAGCGCTCTGGGTCAATCTTTGCGCCATTCACCATCATGTCAATCGACTGGTGCGCCCCTTCATCGCAGGCGATGTAACAGAGGTTGCAGTTAATGCAGCTGTGCTCGTCAATCTCGGCGATCACCTTGTATGAGAGGTCAAAGTCATTAAAGGCAGAGTAGCGGGGGGCAGCCGCGCCAATAATCTCGCTGACGGAAGTGGCCCCTTTTTCCTCGAGCCAGTTGTTAAGCCCATCGGTTAAATCTTCAATAATGCGAAAGCCATAGTGCATCACCGCCGTACAGACTTGCAGGCTGGTTGCGCCCAGGAGCAAAAACTCCGCTGCGTCGCGCCAGGTCTGAATGCCGCCCATTCCTGAAATGGGTATGGCTTTAGCATGAACATCCTGCACCTGCATGACCTCTGAAAGCATACTGAGCGCAATCGGCTTGACTGCTGGCCCGGCGTAGCCGCCGTGTCCACCTTTGCCACCCACGTTGGGTTTGAGTTGAAAATTATCTAAGTCCACCCCGATAACGGAATTGATCGTATTGATCAGTGACAGAGCATTGGCCTTGCCATCAATCGCTGCTTGTGCGGGTTTTTTGATGTCGGCGATATTTGGCGTCAGTTTGACTATGACAGGTATCTGCGCGACTTCGGTGACCCAACTGGTAATCATGGTGCAGTACTCTGGCACCTGCCCGACAGCAGAACCCATCCCGCGCTCGCTCATCCCGTGTGGGCAGCCATAGTTGAGTTCAATAGCGTCTGCGCCAGTATCTTCAATGCGGCGCACTGCGTCCTGCCAGGTCTTGGGGTCGGACTCGAACATGGCAGATACCACCACGGCACGGTCGGGCCACAGCTTCTTGACCTCGGCGATTTCGCGCAGATTGACCTCTAAGGGGCGGTCACTGATTAGCTCAATATTGTTGATCGCCAAAAGTTTCTGCGCGCCAAACTCCCAGCCGCCATAGCGTGACGAGACGTTGAGCACAGGTGTGCCAATGGTCTTCCAGACTGCACCCCCCCAGCCTTTTTCAAAGGCTTTATTAACCTGATAAGCGCTATTGGTAGGTGGCGCTGAGGCTAGCCAGAACGGATTAGGGGAGCGAATACCTGCAAAGTTGATCGATAAGTCAGCCATAATGAATAGCAATCAGGTTTTAGCAGTTAGCCAAAGGCTAAAAGCTTAGGAGCAAAACCGAATTGCTAACTTCACCTCCTTCTAGATTAGTGATGACCTGAAAGCCTTTGGTGAATGTGCCTTGCTGCAATTTTGCCGTCTTCGGTGGCAGTGACGGTCATGGCTTCGCCTTTACTGCGGATGCAGTCGCCGCCTGCGTAGACGTTGGGCTTCGAGGTTTGTAAGCTGTCGTTGACTTTGATGTAGCCTTTATCGGTTTCCAAACCAAACGCTGTAGCGAGGCTAAAGGGTTTTTCCTGGCCAATCGCTTTAATCACCTGATCACAGCCCAAAATCCAGTCGCTATCAGGAACTGCTTCAGGTTGCCGTCTACCATCTGCGCCGGGCTGTCCCAGTTGCATTTTGATACATCTGAGACCTGTCACACTGCCGTCCTGACCAATGATTTCAACAGGCTGTGTTAAGAATCTAAACTCCACCCCTTCGTTCTTGATAAAGCTGTATTCAAAGTCATAAGCGGGCATTTCCTTATCGCTGCGGCGGTAGACGATGGTCACGCGCTCAGCGCCTAAGCGCTTGGCTATGGTGGCTGCGTCAATGGCGGTGTTGCCCGCACCGATGACGGCGACATGCTTGCCGATAGGCAGGGTTTTGAGTTGCTCGAGTCCGTCTTTTTCCGCCAGTTTCGTCTCGGCAATAAATGTCAGTGCCTCGTTTACACCAGACAATGTTTCGCCAGGAATGTGCATATCAGGTACACGACCCATGCCAGCGCCGATGAAAACAGCGTCAAATGCTTGTAAAAGCGTGTCGGCCTCAATATCCTTGCCGACTTCGATTTGGGTTTTGACGTCAACGCCCATTTTTTTAATGAACTCAACTTCTTCTAAAGATACCCGAATCGGCTCGCGCATCACCACGATTCCATAGGTCGATAAACCACCAGGCAGCGGATTTCTTTCAAAGACCGTAACCTCATAGCCGAGTTTGGCAAGCTCTCCCGCGCAGCTCAAACCAGCAGGTCCGGCACCGACAATCGCAACTTTTTTACCGTTTTTCGCTGGAATCGTGAAGGGTTGAGCGCCTTTGGCATAGATATGATCCATAGCGTAGCGCTGCAAGCGACCAATCTCGATAGGCTGGTGGTCACTACCCAACACACAAGCACCCTCACAGAGTTCCTCGACCGGGCAGACGCGGCTACAGCTTGCACCCATCAGGTTGGCTTCAAGAATCGTTACGGCCGCCCCTGTAACATTGCCCGTGGCAATTTTGCGGATAAAGGTTGGCACGTCGATGCTGGTGGGGCAAGCGGCGATGCAAGGGGCGTCGTAGCAGTAGAGGCAGCGGTTGGCCTCGAGAGTTGCTTCCCGCTGACTCATGGCAGGTTTTAGCTCAATAAAACGCTCTTGCAGTTCTTCTAAGCTTAGCTTACTGTGTTCCATTGTAGCCATCATACGGGTACTGACTGGTTGCTGTAAAGTAATGAATTGATGGGTATCTCTATGCAAATGTTGATTGAGCAACTGCGTGCTGTTGGGAACACTGAATATGTTTGTGAACTGGAAGGGGGCTTTCGTAACCAGGTGCTGTTGCTGCGCTTTGGTGCTGAGCTGGTGGTGGCAAAATCAACGCGCCGTTCTGAAGCCCAGTTGCGCTGGCTTTTGCCAGTGCAGGCAATAGCTCGAGATGCAGGTTTTATCGTTCCGGAGTTTCTGCAACTTAATGACCGACTGCTTATCTCAGGTTGGACTCTCGAGCAGTTTATAGGAGGAACACCGCTCAAGGAAAGCGAACTCGCTGACCTAAAGCCTGGGCTCGAGTGCTTTCACTGCTTGGCTGAGGCTACAGCGCAGCGCCCGGGTTTTGCGTCATCGGGAGAGTTACTACATGTTACTGCCGGCGGCGACGTGGACTTGCAGCAAATGCCTGCCAGACTGCAGACGGTTTGCCGAAGAATCTGGGCACGATTTCAGATGGGTAAGCAAACGGTGATTCATGGTGACCTGAATACTGCTAACATCCTGCGAACGGCAGAAGGCCAGCTGGCACTCCTGGACTGGGATGAGAGCCGTGTTGACCTGGCTGCGTTTGACCTGCTGAACATCCCTGTGCGGAATACTCTGTCACCCAGTCAAAAATTACTCCTGGATGCCTGGGAAGTGGCGGTATGCTGGCAGGTAGAGCCAGAGTATGCGCGGCGGCTGGCTGAGCGACTACTCACAGACAGCGCTGGACTTTTTTAGGCAGGTTTCGTAAACTTGTAGTGTGTTATACCGGTTGGGTGCTTGAGTGACTTATGGCACTTAAGCACCCCAGCAGAGCGAGTTTCCGCACGAAGTGAGAATGATTGAAATAGAGGCATTCCGTTTGAGCGATTTAGGTAAAAAATTGGTATTACGGGCCAGGCCACGCATTCGGACCCCACGCAGCTTTAAGTGGCATCATCAGCGTTGGTAGACTTTGGCTGGGCCGTGATGTTCTGGATGCCTGCCTAAGCTTATGATACGCAAGTCCATATCGTGACAGCACAGTTGCTCTCGGTTCACTACCAAGAAGGCAACATGGCAATAAAATCCAGTAAGTACAACATTTTCAAGCCAACAATGAAGGAGTCATTATGCTGTTTCCCTTACCTAACGAGCGCGGACGCTTTGGTATTTACGGCGGGCGCTACGTTCCAGAAACCCTCATACCAGCACTGGATGAACTTTGCCTGGCCTACAACGAGGCAGTGGCAGATGAAGGTTTTATGGCCTCGTTTCACCACTACCTGAAAACCTTTGTCGGGCGGCCGAGCCTGCTCTATTATGCTGAAAATTTAAGCCTTAAGTGTGGTGGTGCAAAAATCTATCTCAAGCGCGAGGACTTAAACCATACCGGTGCGCATAAAATCAATAACACCATTGGTCAGGCACTTCTGGCCAAGCGCATGGGTAAAGAGCGTGTTATCGCTGAAACGGGCGCGGGGCAACATGGTGTTGCCACGGCTACTGCGGCTGCGCTCTTTGGGTTGCAGTGCGTGGTATATATGGGCGAAGAAGATGTCCGTCGACAAGCGCTGAATGTGTTTCGCATGAAGCTCTTAGGTGCTGAGGTTATTCCAGTGACCAGTGGTACACGCACTCTCAAGGACGCCACCAACGAAGCGATTCGTGACTGGGTGACGAACGTGCGCGATACCTTTTATATCATTGGCTCGGTCGTCGGACCTCATCCTTACCCTATGATGGTGCGGGATTTTCAGAGCGTCATCGGTTTTGAAACAATGGAGCAGCTTGAGGCACTCGAGGGTCGGCGTGTTCCGGATGCTGTGGTTGCCTGTGTGGGTGGTGGCTCGAATGCGATTGGTATCTTTGCGCCTTATGCCTATCTGCCTGAGGCGGAGCGCCCCAGGCTTATTGGAGTTGAGGCAGCAGGACATGGCCTTGCGACGGGTGCACACGCTGCCAGCATTTCAGCGGGAAAGCGCGGTGTGCTGCATGGCGCGCTAATGTATCTGATGAGTGATGATGATGGTCAGATTAGCCCGGCGCACTCGGTATCTGCAGGTCTGGATTATCCTGGGGTGGGACCAGAACACTCTTACTATGCTGATGAAGGCATTGCCGAATATCAGGGTGTGGATGATAGCCAGGCTCTTGAGGCGTTCAGGCAACTGAGTGAGATTGAGGGGATTATTCCTGCTCTGGAAACCTCCCATGCGGTCTACACTGCCATGAAACTAGCCAAGGAAATGCCAGCGGAGGCACTGATTGTGGTCAATCTGTCGGGACGCGGTGACAAGGATGTCAACGAAGCTATGCGAGTGTTGGGTATGCTGGAGGCTAGTCATGGGTCGAATTAGTCAGGCATTTGCCGCCGCCAAGGCAGCGAGTCGTGCCGCTTTTATTCCTTATCTGACAGCTGGCTACCCTAATGAGAGTGAATTTCTCCGCCATGCAACTGATTTGTTGGGGGTTGCCGATTTACTGGAAATAGGGCTGCCCTACTCTGATCCATTGGGTGATGGTCCGACTATTCAGCAATCCTCAGAACAAGTACTGAGGCAGGGCATGACCACAGCCAAGACCTTCGATCTGATTCGTCAGCTCCGCTCAGTCACGGATAAACCGCTGGTGCTGATGACTTACTATAATCCCATTTACTGCTATACAAAGGGGGAAAGAGCGTTTCTCGAGGACCTGAAAAAGGCAGGTGCAGACGGCCTGATCCTGCCAGACTTACCACCTGAGGAGGCTGAAACGCTGATTCCAGTGGCCAGGGATTTGGCGCTTGACACCATTTTCCTGGTTGCCCCAACATCCACCCTGGCACGCTTAACGCTGGTTAGTGCAGCTTGTACAGGTTTCATTTATGCCGTCTCGGTGACGGGTGTCACGGGTGCCAGAGCAGCCTTGCCCCAGGATGTTCCCGATCTGGTCCGCCGCACCAGGCAGGTGAGCGAGCTACCTGTGGCTGTTGGTTTTGGTGTGTCTGGTTATGACACGGCGAAGTCAGTGGCAGCAGTCGCAGATGGTGTGGTGGTAGGCTCAGCCCTGATTCGGGCTATTGCACAAGAAAAACTGATGAGCCTGGCTCAGGAAATTGCTACAGCCTGTGCTGACCTTACTAACGAACCGCCGACAAACTTGCTTGCTCAACGATAACGGTTTCACCCAGGATGTTATAGAGATCACTGGATAAGAAGACATCGACACCAGCTTGAGGCATCTTGGTGCTGGCAACCCGCACCAGGATGCCCTGCGGATAACGTGCGGAAACCAGCACCAGCAGTTCGCCGAGCTTATGCCTGTCAGTGATGATGTCATAGGTTGACAGGCTGCTCTCGGCAGCAGCACGGTAAGCACTAAAGCCTGGATCAGGCTTGGGAAGGACAGCTTCCAGAATTTCAACGCGAACTGGAGCAATACCAGAGCCAATCATCCGAATGCTCTCAGCAGCGGCGCGAGACAAGTCAATTACACGGTTGTCCTTAAAGGGGCCACGATCATTAATGCGGACAATAACCGAGTGGCTGTTGTTTAGATTCGTTACTTTCACCAGCGTACCAAATGGTAAGGTGCGGTGGGCAGCGGTGAGCTGGCTTGGATCAAAGGTTTCGCCGTTGGCGGTGCGCCGTCCAGCAAAGTTGGGGCCATACCAGGAGGCCATACCTTCCTCTACCGCAGCAAGCTCCTGGGCTTTTGTTGCCAGGGGCAGTGGTGATACTGTCATCACGGGCGCACAGGCACTCAGTACAATTGCAATGGCTAACCAACGCATCGCCCCAGTCTAAACGCTTACCATGAGATAAGTGTTAGGCTGCTGAGTGGCATATAAAAAGCTTACAGGAGACTGTTCTAGCGTGGAAAAATATACCAGAACCTTAGCGTATAAGGCTCTGGTAAGGGGAAAGGGAGGCGAATAGGTGCTTGGCGTCTAAGATGCTTAGTGCCGCAGATGCTTTGTGCTAAGGGCGCTTAGGCTTGTGTCCAGGTGCGCCTCGCTAGCTCTTGCTGACAGACCACGAAGGCCTCATAGTCGGCGATTTCGGCAGAACCATCCGCAATGGCGTGTTCACACTTTGTGATGATTTCGCTAAGTTCTTCTGACGATAGATACTGTATCTTTTCGCCCATGTCAGTTCTGTAATGCATGTCGTACCTCACAACGAAAGAATTTGACAATGCTTAGCCTAGCAGGAGAGGTCTTACAAAATAATTATCCTGAGGGGCTAATGGCTGAATGTTTGAAGTGAAGGACACTCAGCACTTCCACAATAAAGCCAAGCATTTTTGGTAGTGGCTCAATCATAACTGCCATTGGTGTAAACAAGGGGTTGCAACCCCTTGTTTCATGGGAATCAGATATCTCCTACCCAAACATTAGCAGTCTCTGTTGAACCACTACCGCATCTTTTATCCTGAGCAGGGCGTTAGGAAGCGGGGATTGCTTTTCAAATCTGTAAGCAATTGATCGGACTCGGTATTGCTTGTGATTCTTGCCTTTCTCCTCAATCACACAGACGTGGCTACTGCAGGACCAGATGCACTACCCAACGTCATTCCAGCGAAAGCTGGAATCCATAGTTTGGCAGCAAAAATCAAGGTGACCTAAGCGCAAGCTGGCACAACGCGTTGAGACTTTGAAGGTCGCGGAAGTACCCACTCTACGAAAATGCTTTTGCCAATTCACGTTATGCTGGAGTCATGATTGATTCACATTGCCATCTCGATTTCTGTGCAGATCCCCATGAAGCTGCAGACGCCAGCTTGGCTGCCATCATCACTGTTGGTACAACAGTGAAGCGCTGTGAGCACAGCCTGGAGCTTGCTGAGTGCTATCCGAATGTCTGGGCTGCGGTGGGTATTCATCCGAATAACTCGAGCGACGCCCGTGATCCAGCCATTCGCAGTGCCATTGAAGCCATGCTGCCACATCCGAGGGTCGTTGCTGTCGGTGAAACGGGTTTTGACACCTATTGGGATGATGAAACACTCGACACGCAGCGTGAGGGCTTTCTATGGCAGCTCGAGCTAGCCAGGCAGCATAATCTGGCACTTATTTTGCACGTGCGCGATAAGCAAAACCATGAAGATGCTTCTCTCGAGGCAGCCCGTATGCTGGAGCAGACTGGCTATTCCAAGGGCATTCTGCACTGTTGTAACGCCCATCCGCGCCTGACCGAGCTTGGACTCGAGCTGGGTTGGATGCTGTCTTTTGCGGGTAATCTGACCTATCCCAAAGCGACTGATTTACATGAACTAGCGCGCCGGGTGCCACAGGAGCGTTTACTGGTCGAAACCGATAGTCCTTTCCTGACGCCAGTACCCAAGCGCGGCCAGCGAAATACCCCAGCTAATGTCAGGCACACGGCAGCTTTTTTGGCTGAGTTGCGCGGTGAACCGCTGGGACTGGTTGAAGCCTATACAGATGCCAATGCCCGAATGGTGTACGGAATCGCCTAGTACTGACTTTACTGTGTTTGGACGCCGGGACCGATGAGTTGTACGCGCGGTTCGTGCTGGTCGTGGCGCAATATTTGTGCCAGTCGGGCACGTGAGATAACGCGGTGAGCTTCTTCGGGGATGAAAGCGGTCACGACATCAACCCAGCGGGGTTTGGCGTACTCGAGCACTACATGTAATGGAATGCGAGCAGCAGGACTGGGACGAATGTAGCCAAGAGCCAGAAGGCGTTCATCCTGCATGTAGCGCAAGAGCTCCTTGCCATAGAGAATGCCCATGACAATGTCCTGCTCAGTAAAGCCTTCACAAATGGCGTGTTTGCTGGCATGGGAACCAATGCGGTAGCGACCTTCGCGAACCAGTGGGCGCAAATCATCCAGGGTGCGCACTTTTCGTTTGGGTGGTGTCATGCTGTAACCACCAGAACTCGACAGCGAACTTGAGGTGAGCGGTTTCCCTGCATGACATCCTCCTTCGGATTGAGCGTTTTCAAAAAATGGCCTGAAAAAACGACTTGGCTGAAAACGCAGGGGGATTACATAAATGGAGTGTAGCATATTATTCCCGGTCAAAAACGTGACTTAGAGCGGCTAATACCGGTTCCGGATAAATCCTTGGGTTTATCCCAATGATTTATCCCGAGCAGTGCGTTAGGCAGCGGGGATTGCTTTTCAAATCTGCAACCAATTTATCGGGCTCGGTATAACTATCTGAATCATCTTTGTAAACTCATGTTGGATTTATCACTAATAGGGTCTTATTCAGAAATCTGTAAGCTTTCGTTTACTAAACTTGTCATTTATGGCGATGCAGATTAGAAAAACGATGCAGACTAAAAAAACAGAGCGTGAATTACCGCATCAAGGGGGGGAAGCCTCCATGCTAAACTTTGGCTATGCGGTTTACTCCCGATATTATGGTGGCAACTGTGGCTGATATCACGGCAGAGTGTTTAAAGCATCATGGTATCAAGGCGGTGATGGTGGATCTGGATGATACGCTTGTGGCATCCAACAGTAGCCTGCTTCCAGTGGCGTACCGCCAGTGGCTTGATGCGCTCAGGGCTGCGGGTATCAAGGTGCTTATTTTGAGTAATGGCAGTCCGGCTCGGGTGAGCTACTGGTTAAAAGAGCTTGAACTTCCTGGCTTTGCCCTGGTAGGAAAACCACTTGTCTTTGCCTTTCGCAAGGGTCTTAGGAAGCTGGGCGTGCAGGCACATGAGACAGCCATGATTGGCGATCAGCTCTTTACGGATATTCTTGGGGCCAATCTGAGTGGGATCAAAAGCATATTGGTAAAACCGCTCACGGCAGGTAAGTATTTGCATACCAGACTGGCGCGAAACCTAGAGCGGCGACTATTACGAGGAGGTCATGATGCCTGTACTATCCATCGGGGATAAGCGTCTTGGCGCGGTACTGCTCGAGCGGGGCTTCGTCAAGGATGAACAGTTGCAGCAAGCCATTGGGCGTCACGGTGAAGTCGGTGGGCGCCTCTCAGAGGTACTGGTATCTATTGGTGTAATTTCCGAACAGCGAATTGTCCGGGCTATCGAGGAAGCTATTGGCATCCCACTTGTGGCGCTGCCCCGTGTGGATGTGATGCCGGAAGCTGTCAGTAAAGTACCGGCCGACCTGGTGCAGGAGGTGCAAGCCTTCCCTTTTGCTATTGAGGGGAATCGGCTGCGTGTTGCCTTTGAAGATCCACTGGACGCGATAGCAATTGAAGAAATTGAAGATGCGACCGACTGCACAGTAGAACCTTATCAGGCACTCAGTAAAGAACTTAAGTGGGCTATTGCAACGTATTACCCAGAGCTGGGTCTTACAGCACCAGTTGACTTTGTGTTGGACTCGAGTCACCGTATTGGTGACATCGCCATTGAACTGGGACATATAACGCCCGTACAACTTCAGGCGGCCATGGATGAACAGCAGAATACGGGGGGTCTGCTGGGACGCATTCTGGTTAATCAGGGTGCTCTAGGCGAGGACATACTGGCACAACTCTTGGCGCAGCAGGCCCAACTCGAGTTTTATCCTACGCTGGATATGCCTCATAATGAACGCCTTGCAACACAATTCCTCCGCTTTGATGCAGTCCAGTTTACTGCTGTTCCGCTTACGGAAGAGGACGACTATCTGGTAGTTGCCCTGGCTGATCCTCGTCGCATGCCAGACATTGAAGCGATTATCAACAGCCCTATTCGGTTTGTGGTGAGTACCGAAAGTGCCATCAATCAGCGCATCGAATTGATGTATGCTGGCAGCAAGGGGAGACTTGGCGAAACCCTGCTACAAAACCGCAAGATCAACCGCGAGGACCTCAGAAAAGCTCTTGAGGAGCAGCACAAATTAGGACGGGTCAAGCCGCTGGGTGAAATCCTGGTGGATTTAAACTTTGTAGATCAGGTTGATGTTGATGAGGCTTTGAACCGGCAGCGCTCCGGTGGTGGCAGGCTCGAAGATACCCTGGTCCAGTCAGGTAAAATCAGCCCCGAAATGTTGGCCAAGAGCCTCGCGATGCAGCTAGGCTACGAATTTATCGAGGAAAGCAATATCAGGGTAGACCCCTATGCGGTGACGCTGGTGCCCGAAGCAACTGCGCGCCGCTATCATGCTATGCCAATTCGTATCGAAGGCAATTCACTGATCGTTGGTATGAAAGACCCGCGCCACGTCTTTGCCCTGGATGACATCCGCCTGATAACTGGCAAAGAGATTCAGCCTGCTGTTGCCACCGAAGCTGCGCTAACACAATTAATTAACCGCTATTACAATAGCAATGACAACATGGATGATCTGGCCAAAGCGCTCATTCAGGAAGTGGGGGCCAAGGAAGAAGAAGCTGAAGATACCAGTGCCATTGATGATAATACGCTGGTTAAGGTGGTTAACAACATTATTCGCGAATCCGTTCTTAGCGATATCTCAGATATTCATATTGAACCTGGCCCTGACAAGGTGCTGATTCGCGTGCGCAAGGACGGCAGTTTGCGGGAATACATGTCTATGCCTAAGGCCACTGCTGGAGCCCTTGCAGCCCGAATCAAGATCATGGGTGGTCTTAATATCGCCGAACGCCGCATGCCACAAGACGGACGTGTTCGCTTTAAGGACAAGAATATGGAAGTCGATTTGCGACTTTCAACACTGCCTACGGTATACGGCGAAAAGTCAGTAATGCGTATCCTCAAGAAGGCCTCGAGTATTCCGGAAATTGAACAGCTTGGTTTTGCTGACTATAACTACCAGCGGTTTACTGATGTCATTCAGAAACCCTATGGTATGTTCCTGATTACCGGTCCTACAGGTTCAGGTAAATCATTTACCACTTTTTCGATTCTCAAGCGCCTGGCAGTTCCTGAAGTGAATGTGACAACTGTTGAAGATCCTGTTGAATATGAGATTCCGGGGATTAACCAGACTCAGGTCAATGTAAAAGCTGGCCTTGACTTTGCAGCAGCCCTGCGCTCGTTTTTGCGCCAGGATCCTGACATTATCATGGTCGGTGAGATTCGTGACCATGAAACTGCCAAAATTGCAGCTGAAGCTGCACTTACGGGTCACCTGCTTATCGCTACATTGCACACAAACGATGCTGCTGGCGTCATCACCCGTCTCACAGAAATGGGAATTGAACCCTTCAACGTTTCAGCGTCGCTGATTGGCGTGCTGGCCCAGCGTCTGGTTCGACGAGTTTGCAAAGATTGCAAAGTGGAGTACACACCCGAGCCAGATGTGTTGAGGCGCATTGGTGTTACCGAAGATCAGATTAAGGGCAAGCGACTTTACCGAGGCGTTGGTTGTGAGAAGTGCGGAGGTAGTGGCTACAATGGACGCGCCGCCATTCATGAACTGCTGACAATGAATGATGATGTTTCCGTGGCAATTGTTAAAGGGCTGTCATCCGTCGAAATTAAGGATGTGGCGGTGAAAAACGGTATGAAGACCCTGCGAGACGATGGTGTCAATAAGGCCTTTCAAGGTGTCACCACGCTCGAGGAAGTGCTGGCACGCACAGCTGAGTAAAGGAGCAAGTTATGAGTGATTACTTAAAAACAACACAGATTCAAGGTGGTGGGCAACCGCAAATCGATATTGTGACGCTTCTGAAACTTGCCATGGAACGCCGTGCATCTGACCTTATCCTGACCGTCGGCTTACCTCCTATGTTGCGCATCAATGGTGATTGGAAGCCGACCGAGTTTGAAACACTGACCCCCGTTATAACACGCAGGTTAATGTACTCCATGATGGACGAAAAGAAGCAGCGCACCTTTGAGGAAAGCCGTGAGCTGGACTTTTCCTTCAGCCTGACTGGCCAAGGACGTTTTCGTGTCAATGTTTTTTTTCAGCGGGGTTCGGTCGGTGGCGTCCTTCGTACCATTTCAGAGGAGATTCTGACCTTCGAACAGCTTGGCATACCCTCGACGGTTGCCGATATTGCCAGGCAGCCGCGTGGTTTGGTTCTGGTTACTGGCCCTACAGGCTCTGGTAAGTCCACAACCCTTGCCACCATGATTGACATGATTAATCGCGAGTACCATAAGCACATTGTTACTATTGAAGACCCCATTGAGTATTTTCACCATCATAAAAGCTGTGTAATCAACCAGCGCGAAATCGGAGAAGACACACAAAACTTTAGCCGAGCATTGCGTGCGGTTTTGCGTCAGGCCCCCGATGTCATTCTGGTTGGGGAAATGCGTGATCACGAAACGATTGGTGCTGCGGTGACGGCAGCTGAAACGGGTCATCTGGTGATGGGAACGCTCCACACCAATTCGGCAGCTGAAGCTGTTGACCGTATCATCGACGTGTTTCCAGAGGCACAACAGGAGCAGATCAGGGTTCAGTTAGCGAACAACCTGCAAGCGATTCTCACGCAGCAGCTTGTTTCCAAAGCGAGTGGTGATGGTCGGGTTCTGGCGTATGAATTCTTGATTGCTACACCAGCCATTCGCAACCTCATCCGCGAGGCCAAGACACACCAGATACCTTCCCAGATTCAAATGGGTGGACAGATAGGCATGCTGACCATGGACGCCTGTTTGGCCGAAATGCATCTCAAACGTGTGATCAGTTATGAAACCGGGCTTTCCAGAGCGGTTGATGCCAAAGAGTTTGCACGCCTGATAGAAACAGGCGGCGTCGCTGGTACATCGCAAAACAAGAGTAGTCAGCCTGAGCGCAGGCCAGTTGCTCAGGCAGCTTCACAGTTTGGGCGGGGTGGACGGTAATTAGGTAGATGAGGCGATAAGCTCCTGTAGTTGAAACGCATGACGTATGGGGTGCATCACAGCGTGCTCGAGCATCGCGTCTATACAGTACGAAACACCCCAGTTCGATGGGTAGACGGGGTGATCAAAGTACCGCTCCTCAATGTTGGCGAGGGGCAAGCGCCAGCGCTCTAAAAGGTGCTCGAGGTAGTTTTCTGCCTCAGCTTCGATAATGTCCAGGCTAGGTGTCTCACGGATTTCTGGGTCAGGTAGGTCAAGTTGTTTGCATATCCAGATCATGTAGCCTCTGGCAGCCCTTAAGATGTGCCTGAGCACTGCCTCCATAGATTCATAGTCTTCATCAGAAGTCACTGGAAGTTTGATATTGGCGGCTTTTGCCTGCCTCCAAACGCCCAAGCAGTCGCGGATGTGGCGTTCGTGCAAGAGTACGCAGGCTCTGGCGCCACGGTAGCTGTAGTGTTCGAGTTCTCTCATATCATGACCTTTCATAAAATGCTGGTGGCTCAATTGCCAACAGGCGCAGATAGACATAGCCCTGCGCACGGTGGTGAATCTCGTTATCGATAAAGTAGAGTACGCGGTTGAGGTGGGGCTCGAGTGGACCGCCATAGAAGTAGCCCGGCTCAACCGCTGTTAGCCGCTCAACCGGGATGAATGTCCAGTAGTGCAGAAGCATAGCATCAGCATCATCCCAGGCGTTAAGAAGTGCCTGCTTGCTCTCAATGTCTTTGTATTTATCCTGCCAAAGCCATTCGCCGGTTGAGAAACCCCTCAGATTGGGCTCGAGTACATTGAGCACCTCGAGCATCATCTCACCAAAGCTGCGCATGCCCTCAACCTTATAGCTAAAGAGCTTATCCTCGGGAAAGGCTTCAATCGTGCGGCGGCTGAGTCGGCGGTGGCCCTGCCAGTGTTCGAGTAATTGGTCTTTCGTGATTAACGACATCCTACTCACCGCGCCACGGTCCCCACAGGGCGTCTTCTTCATTAATCTGCCATGCTATTCTGACTGCCTCACTGACCATGCTGACCTCCATAAAGGTTTACGTTGCTTTCGTGGTAATACCTTTAACCAACTGCCGTATAGCACCAAGGTGATAGGCGGTATGGACAACCATAGCAAACCCTTCCTCGAGCTTACTGTCCCATTCAGTTTGCTCTTCAAAGAAGTTGCAAATCCGCTGATAGCTCTCTTTGAGCTTGCTTTTTAAGGCTTGCCAGTCAGCTTCGTCAACCTGCTTGATTTGCCAGCTCTCCTGCCAGTTGGTTTTGCTGGTGCTTCCTTGCATGAAGCGCTCGAGAACCTCCAGGTAAAAGAGGCTGTGGTAGATGTGGGCAGCGATGGATGTACCGTAAATCTCTTGCGACACTTGCCTGGCACTTAGGGTTTCAATGGTGTCCAAAAGACCTGCTCCACGGTCAAGGTACACCGTGCCGTCAAGATTGTTACCACTTTCAAAGGTTTCGCTTAGGAGCGTAAACAGGTTGTTCTTAAAGTCTTGCAGAGTCATAGCTGACATAATGCCTCCAGTCGGGCTTGTCAGAGCCCGGATGCAAAGTGTGTTTTGGGGATAACGGAGACCAGTGGTACGTGTAGTATATCACAGTTATTCTTTCAGAAGAAACTAGCTGTTTGGCAATAATCTCTACCAGCACAGCCGTGATAAGCGTTTTTTGAGTGAGTCGTTACGCATTCCTGCCCAGGTCAGCGCTCTGCTGCCAGGCGCTTTGGTGCTACGCAGGCCCAGGCGTCCTGCAGATATGGCCCGAGTTCAGTGTCATCGATGTGTGCCAGCACAATCCCAACCCAACCCCGCACCCCCACATAAGGTGGCTTGAAGAAGACCTTTGGCCTAAGCTGAATCAGCACCTCCTGATCGCCCACAGGCACGGGCAACCACACAGCAATACGCCCATCGTTATGATGGTTATTCGCAAACATGGCAAAGACTCTCTTGCCGACAAAAAAGGTTGGCTCACCATGCGAGAGCCGCTCACTGGCCTCTGGAAGTGCCAAACAGATACGTCTGACACGCGCCAGCTGCGCTTCGTGCTTCATCTCAGACGAGTTTCAGCAGTTGCCGCATCGCACCAAGGTGATAGCAGACATGAGCCAACAGGCCGATGGCACCACCTACCGCTCGAGAATCCCAATCGGAATACTGCTCAAATAACCCGCGAAAAGTCTGGTACTCTGTGCTTAGGTCATGTTGCAGCGTTTCCCAACCTGCTTCATCGTGTTCGGTAATTCTCCAGCTAGCTGCCCAGTCAAGTTGGGGACTTTCACTCCGCAAAAAGGCGTTCATTCCTGCCAGAGCAAAGCGTATATGCTCAGTATGGGCAACAATGGTCGAGAGTCCTGCTGTGGACGCTTGTGAGGCCTGCCTGGCAGTCAGCATCGCCAAACTTTGCAACATGCCTGTTCCCTGATCAATAAAGATGCTCCAGTCGCTTTGCTGCGGCCCTTCAACGGCCTCGTGCAGTACGCTCAGATAACCTTCGGTAAAAGCTTGCTTGTTCATGCTAACTTCCCCTTATACTGTAAACAGAGTTTTATCTACCACTTGTAGGGCTTCTGCCAGCACACTCATCCCCTCATCAATCTGCGCGTCGGTCAGATTAAGAGGCGGCAATAGCCGAATACAGTTGCTGTAAAGCCCGCTGCGCAGGATAATCAGACCGCGTTTGAGGGTTTCATTGGTGATTGCCACAACTTCAGCTGCGTCCACTGGGGTCTTGGTTTTATGGTCTTGGACAAGCTCAATAACCAGCATGGGGCCAAGTCCGCGAACGTCACCGATGATACTGTGTTTCGCCTTGAGTACCTCGAGTGCCTTACGAAAGTGCTCACCAATCTCGCTGGCTCGCACTAAAAACTCCGGCGTGTTTATCTCTCTAACGGCTGCAATTGCCGCTGCACATGCCAGTGGGCTGCCACTGTAGGTGCCGCCTAAACCCCCAGGATGCGGTGCGTCCATGATTTCAGCCTCGCCAATGACAGCAGAAATCGGCAAGCCTGCCCCCAGTGACTTAGCACTGGTAATCAGGTCGGGCTGAACGCCGTAGTGCTCCACGGCAAAGAGTTTGCCGGTACGTCCCATGCCACACTGGATTTCATCGGCAATCATGACCATGTCGTGCTGAGTGCACAGCTCACGAATGCGTTTTAAGAATCTTGGAGGTGTTGGGATAAAACCGCCCTCGCCCTGCACTGGCTCAATTACGATAGCAGCGACTGCGCTCGGATCAACTTGGGCGATCATGGCGTGCTCGAGTTGGCTTATCGCATAGTCGATAAACTGATCCTCGCTCATACTCTCGGGCTTGCGGTAAGTATTTGGAAAGGGCAGGCGGTAGACTTCGGGAGCAAAGGGGGCAAAGCCCTTCTTGAATAGCGCATACTTGCTGGTCATGGTCAAGGTCAGATTGGTGCGTCCATGATACGCTCCTTCAAAAACGATGATACCCGGTCGTCCGGTGTAGGCGCGAGCGATGTTGACAGCAGTCTCAACTGCTTCTGCGCCGCTATTCATCAACACGGTTTTGGCTGGCCCCTCAATCGGTGCGATACTGTTTAAGAGTTCGCACAGCTCGACCATTACCTCGCTGGTTGTGACAATGGCACAGTTGTGAATAAGTGTTTCGGCTTGCTGTTGCAAGGCAGTCACTACCGTAGGAGGGCAGTGACCGACTGCCAGCATGCCAATGCCTCCGGCAAAGTCCAGCAGGGTATTGCCGTCGACATCCTCTACGGCTGCGCCCTTGGCACGTGCTACGGCAACAGGTGTCAGTTTGGCAGCGCCACGGGGTGTCGCAGCCTCACGGCGGCTCACAAGGGCTTGGCTTTTGGGTCCAGGGATAGGGGTAACGAGATTGATGGTTGGCATAGTGTCCTTTCTGTGACTACCAGCTTAGCGCCTTGCTGCCATAAGAACAACCTCCCCACATAGTGGAGGAGGTTGCTGGCAAGCTGGTTGCTTCGTGCGACCTAGGGGAGTTGAAAGCTACACACTAAGACGACTTAAGGCTTTGTTGTGGAATTGCTGTGGGTACTTAACGCACAGCTTCGTAGATGCTGGTGTCTACAATTTCATCGAAGCTAAAAGCGCTGTCAATCAGGCCGACTTCAACGAGTAGAGCCACGGAACTGGCGAAGGCGTCTGGATCAATTGCGCCAACAGCAGTATCTGCTGTTGGTTTGACAAGTTCTGCGACCCGTGCCATTTGCCAGGTTTGGTGAATCAGAGGGCTTTGGGTGCTGCCAGAGCCCTGGCAGGTGTCACCACAGTAACCCAGCACGATAAAGACAGCTTCATCCAGATTATCAACAGCATATTCCCAGCCTCTGATGGTGGCCCTCAGAAAGCGCTCGGCTACTTCACGTCCGCTTAGACCTGAACCCTTGAAATTATCGCTGGCCAGGAGTGCAGGGGTTGTGAAAATGAGGTCTTCGAGCAAGTCTGCACCGATGTCAGCTGGATCCAGTACAGTCAGTGTTTCAAGGGGAAAACCCAGACCGATAATCTGGTCGAGTTCGTTGTAGATCATAGCGCTGGCGACATCAACCTGGTCAGGGAAGACCAGGGCTGGGTCAAAGGCATAGACGATGGCATTCACATCTGGACTTGTGACAGTAGGATCAAGGTCACTGCTTAAATCCTGACTGGCGAAGACAGCCTGGGTAACAAACTCATTGCCAAAGCCCCAGACACCTACGGTGCGACCAGCCATATCGGCGAAGGTCTCGATGCCGCTGTCATTCAGAGCGACCATGCGGTACCCAGCCTTCTGATACACCTGGGCAATCTGGACAACCTCGAGCCCCTGGGCGCGTTGTACCAGCATGTTGGCAATCCAGTCGGTGCCAAAGTCACAGTTGCCACTGGCAACAGCCACGGTAGGATTGACATTACCACCGTCAAGCACGGTAACATTCAGCCCTTCCTCAGCATAATAGCCTTTGTCGATGGCTACAAAATAGCCTGCGAACTGGGCTTGCGGGAACCATTTGCTCTGGAAGCATACATCTACCAGGTTTTGCCCCAGTGCCGTTGAAGCCAGCCATAGGGTTACAGCTACTGCAAAAATCCGTTTCATACGTCCTCCTTTTTACCAAAAGCCCTGCTGGGCTGAAGGCCAATCTTTAGCTTTCGTCCCTAAAAGATGGGTGCCAACTGGTAACGGCACGCTCAATCGCTGAAATCATACCGTAAATACTGATGCTGATAATACTGGAGACAAAGATGGCTGCAAACACAACGTCATAAGCACCTTGCCTGGCAGAAAGACTGATGCGCTGCCCGAGTCCACGGGGTGGTCCAGGAATCAGAAACTCAGCCACAATGACGCTGATTACCGAGAGAACGGCTGACAGCTTTAGAGCGTTAAAGATATAGGGCAGGGCATTGGGAAGTCTGAGCTTAAAAAAGATGTGGTGGGGTTTAGCGGCGTAGGATTGTAAGAGCTCGAGCTTTAGAGGATCAAGCTGAATTAGGCCCTGTACAGTGTTTAAGACTACGGGGAAAAACGTCACAATGACAACCACTGCCGCCTTGCTTTCCCAGTCAACACCAAAGGCGCGCCCGAGCACTGGCGCCAGACCAACGATGGGCACAGCGCCAAAAGCGGCGGCGAGAGGCAGAAAGCCGCCTTGCAGAAAACGGCTGTAGGCGATGGCAACCCCAGTAAGGAATCCTGCTGTGAAGCCGATACTAAAGCCAAAAAGTACTTCCTTTACAAAAGTGGTATAGCTGTCACTCATGAGTACTGGCAGACTAGCGCTGAGTTGTGCGCTTACGTGGTTGACACCGGGAAAAATGCCTTTGGGAATCTGGAAACCTGTTACCAGCCCCTGCCATAAGAGCAGCAGGATAAAGGGGACGCTTGCGGGAGGTAATAGGTCGCGAAATCTCTGCGATAGACTGGCTTCGTTGGTTGATGTGTTACTGAGGCTCAGGTGACCAATGGCAAGAATCGCAGTTGCCAGAAAACCCCAGAAGAGTCCCCAGTAACCCCAGCCACCCACAAGATGAAGTCTGCCAAGGCCATTCACGGCTAAAAAACAGCCCCACAGACTGATGGGGACAAGTAAGGCAGTTGCCCAGTTGCGACTGATGAGCGTCAGGATCAGGCAAGAGCCTGCCAGCAGGACAGGTATAATGCCCAAAGCCTGAAGGCTGTTGTGGCTACTGGTAAAGCCCCCCAGAGCAGCAGCAATACTAAGGACGCTGCTACTCGCCATAAGCCAGAGAGTTGGCCGTTTCACGTACGTTCCCAGGGTGCAACCACACGTTGGGTCAGCCCAACAAGGGCTACCAGTCCTACGCCCAGTAAGCCAGAAATGATAAGCAGTATCCATACATCGGCCACATTGCCGGATTGCACCTGTCCAAGTATCTGGAAGCCCAGACCACGACGATTATTAGATTCCGTTTCAGCGACCAGAGCGCCGACTAAGGCAGCAGCAGTACCAAGTTTGAGTCCGGTAAAGAAAAAGGGTACGGCAGCAGGAAAGCGAACCTTCCAAAAAACTGTCAGGGGCGTAGCAGCGTAGCTTTTCATAAGATCGAGGATCAGCGGGTCAACTGCGCGCAAGCCTTTGACGGTACTCACAACTACCGGAAAAAAGCAGATATAGGCCCCGATTATGGCTGTGGGTAAAAGGCTGGTCTGAATGGTGATGCCAAAGTTGCCAAGAATCAGCAGCAGAACAGGTACCAGAGCGATAATCGGTACGGTCTGAGAGGCAATCGTC
The DNA here is from genome assembly GCA_964655595.1 of uncultured bacterium. GTDB lineage: Bacteria > Deinococcota > Deinococci > Deinococcales > Trueperaceae > CAZZPQ01. The sequence continues at coordinate 14,245 of CAZZPQ010000007.1, read as the reverse complement.
CAGGGCAAAAGGGCACGCTCGAGTGGCCTGAACAGCACAAACACTACAGCCAGAATGATACCAAAAGCCCCGCCCAGAGCCAGTGCCGCAAGGGTTCCCAGGCTGGTATAAACAATGGCTCGCAGGGCATGACGCTGGTCTGACAATGGGTACTTTTGGAAAAAAGGAAGAACTCGAGCCGCAATCCAGTGCGGAAAAGGCACCGGGTGCTGGGGTAGTGCATAAAAGCACTCCATGACAGTGCTGCCGCAGCTCGGTTGGCTGTAGATGCTGTAGCGCATCGCTACGAGGCTCGAGCCTTCAGGAGGCGCTTGTGCCAGCAGGACTTTGCCACTACGAAAGTCGCTGAGCAGATAATCTGGATACTGACGCAGACGAGCGTTGCGTTCTGGGGGCGCTGCAAAGTTAATGACATTGGCCTGCCTAAGATAGTCCGTCCCTTCATGCTGCAAGACTTCATTCATGCTCACCAGTCCGCGGTCACTGTCAAAGGTGAAAGAGCTTGCGTTACCATCCACCCGCTCTTTAGGTCGCTCCGCGGCATTGGACAGAGGTTCACCATTTAAAACAAGTAGCCTGTCGGGATCGTTTTCGACAATCATTGGCTGGGGCAAGATGAAGATCTGATTGTACCCATCGATTGCACCTTCAAGGATAAAACCACCGCTGCTGTCAAACGTTTCTTTTTCCCAGCGGCGCAGATCCTGCATATCGCGTCTTGCCAGAGGCAGACCAAAAAGCAAGGCAAGCGGATAGCCCATAGCGATGACGACAACCAGAGTGACCAGGACCGGTAAGCGGCTCCTCATCAGTGCATCTCACGCAGTGCCTCGCGCACACTGGTTGCCAGCTCAAAAAACTCACGGGATTCACGTGTTGTGGTGTCGCGGGGCTGGGGTAGATTTACGGGGATGATACGCTCAATTTTCCCGGGTCTGGGCGTCATTACCACAATGCGGGTTGATAAAAAAACCGCTTCGGGGATGGAGTGAGTGACGAAAATGACGGTTTTTCTGGTTTCTTGCCACAGGCGCAGGAGTTCAGCGTTCATGGTTTCGCGGGTAATCTCATCCAGTGCGCCAAAGGGTTCGTCCATCAGCAGCAGTTTGGGGTCAAAGGCGAGAGCCCTAGCGATACTTACTCGTTGCTGCATACCACCCGAAAGTTGCCAGGGATACTGTTTGTGAAAATCCTGCAAGCCTACCATACCAAGAAGCCTGTTAGCCCGACTCTGCTGCTCATTTTTGCTAAAGCCCATAATTTCCAGGGGCAGCATTACGTTTTTCAAGACACTGCGCCACTCGAGTAACCCAGGTGCCTGAAAAACATAACCATATTCGCGGTTTTGCCTCGCCTGTTGCGCTGATTTACCTGCTACGAGAATCTCACCAGATGTCGGCTGGATCAGGTCGGCAATCAGCCTGAGCAAGGTGGTTTTGCCACAGCCTGAGGGACCAATCAGACTGATAAACTCACCCTCTTCAATCTCGAGACTGGCATCTTGCAAGGCGACAGTCTCAGTGCCGTGGCTCTGATAAACTTTGTTGAGTTCGCGAATCGAAATAACCTGTGTCATAGTTTTAACCTAGGGCTTCAAGCCTGAACTTCAGGAAGCCAATCGAGTTCTGTCCGTTTTGTCTCGGAGGCAAGCCGAGCACTTAATTGGCGAATCATAACAAGGGAGTGCTGGCTTCGACAAGTTGTGCTTGTGTCCTGGCAGTCAGCAAGTTCAGGCCCGTATACCAATTCTTTGCTTAAGTGGCTCAAATGGCATGCCTCTGTTTCAATCGTTCTCAATCGTTCTCAATCGTTCGGAAACTCGCTCTGCCCGAAATGGTATTAGACCTTCGCAACGGTTTTGCTGGAGGGGTAAAGGTCTTGCAGGGCGATAACGGTAGGCTGCTGTTGTTGAAGCTGACGAAGCGCCTCAAGTGTCCAGTAGGCAGCCTGTGAGGTGCTGATGTAGGGAATCCCATTTTCCAGTGCTCGCCTTAAAGCCTGAGACTGCGTTGTGTCGATCAGTAGGTCAAAGTTGCTGTGTCCAGGGTCTTCTTGGGCAAGCTCAACTGAAAAGCCGATATCCCGAAAGGCTGGCCCCAGCCTCTCCTCGCCAATCATAAGCACCTTACCCCTGTCCGGCAAACGCACATTCGCGCCGAGCTGCGCCTTGTAGTACGCCAGATAAGGGTTCTTGTCAATGCCCATGCTCTCACCCGTCGAGCGCATTTCAGGCCCCAGAATGGGCAGTACATGTTTAAACTTCAGAAATGGCAAGACGACTTCTTTGACGCTGTAGACCTCGGGCGTTGGCATGGACGTAAACCCGAGATCGCGCAGGTTGCGTCCGGCAGCGATGAGCGCTGCGTATTTTGCCAGCGGATGACCGATGGCTTTGGATAAATAAGGAATAGTGCGGCTGGCGCGGGGGTTTGCTTCAATGACGTAGACTGCATCATCCTTGACAACGTACTGGATGTTGATGAGTCCTTTAACGCCAATGGCACGTGCCAGACGTTCGCTGTAGTCAATGATCGTTTGCGTAAGTGCTGGGCTTAAACTTACAGCAGGGGTGATACAGGCACTATCGCCCGAGTGTATACCAGCGGCTTCAATGTGCTCCATGATGCCAGCCACTACTACCTGCTCACCGTCGCAGAGCGCATCGACATCCAGTTCAAGTGCACCTTCAATAAAGTCATCCAGCAAAATACTGGGATTGCCGGGCAGCTCAGAATATACGGTCTCAAGATAATGTTCTAAGGCCTCCTGGGTGTAGACTGTTTGCATGGCTCTGCCACCCAGTACGTAGCTGGGGCGCACCATCACAGGAAAGCCAATTTGCGAGGCTAGTTGTAGGGCTTGGTCTGGGGTTTCGGCGACCGCTCCCTGTGGCTGTGGAATAGCCAGGTCCTGACAGAGACGGTGAAAGCTCTGGCGATCTTCAGCAAAGTGAATGGCAGCAGCAGACGTGCCCCAGATAGGAACACCTGCATCGGTGAGTGCTCGAGCCAGCTTGAGGGGCGTTTGACCACCCAGTTGAACGATAACTCCCACGGGATTTTCATGCTCGACGATATTCAGCACATCTTCAAGGGTCAATGGTTCAAAATACAGCCTGTCAGCCGTGTCATAGTCGGTGGAAACGGTTTCCGGGTTGGAGTTGACCATGATGGTTTCAAAGCCAGCTTCGCGCAAGGCCCATACTGCATGGACGGTGGCATAGTCAAACTCCACACCTTGCCCGATGCGATTCGGGCCACTGCCTAAAATAATGACCTTGGGCTTTTCAGAGCTGCGCACTTCGTCTTCCCATTCATAGGTCGAGTAGTGGTAAGGAGTATAGGCTTCAAATTCGGCGGCGCAGGTGTCAACCGTCTTGTATACAGGTGCGCCGCCATGAGCAAGCCGCAGTGCCCGTATGGCAGTCATGGTTTGACCGCTGAGCCTGGCAATGTCACTATCGCTGAAGCCGATGCGTTTGATTTCGCGCCACAGTTCCCAGTCCCAGTGCTCAGGGTCAGGCAGCGCGGCTATTTCCTGCTCGACCATGATGATTTCACGCAGTTGCGACAAAAACCAGGGGTCAATGGCGGTGTGCTCGTGTAAATAGGCGACGCTGCGACCACGGCGCAAGAGTTCCAGAATGGCAAGCAGGCGCGAGGGGTTGGGGTAGAGCCTGGCTTCAAGCGTTTCGGTGCTTAGCTGAGATGTCTCACCTCGGACATCGAGCTCGAGAGAGCGCAAGGCTTTGAGCAAGGATTCCTTGAAGGTGCGCCCAATACTCATAACCTCGCCGACGCTGCGCATCTGGGTGCCAAGTTCGTCGGAGGTGCCGGGGAACTTTTCAAAGGCAAAGCGCGGGATTTTGGTGACCACATAATCAATGGAGGGTTCAAAGGCGGCTTTGGTTTCCTTGGTTATGTCATTGGGCAGCTCGTCCAGATGATAACCCACCGCCAGCAGGGCCGCGATTTTGGCAATAGGATAGCCTGTTGCCTTGGATGCCAGGGCCGAGGAGCGCGATACACGTGGATTCATCTCTATGACGATAACATCGCCGGTTTGTGGATTGACTGCAAACTGGATATTGCTGCCGCCTGTATCCACCCCGATTTCACGGATGATGGCGATTGAATAATCCCTGAGCTGTTGATATTCCTTATCTGACAAGGTTTGGGCCGGGGCTACAGTGATTGAGTCTCCAGTATGAACGCCCATAGGGTCAAGGTTTTCGATCGAACAGATAATGACCACGGTATCATTATGGTCCCGCATGACCTCGAGTTCGTACTCTTTCCAGCCCAGCACGCTTTGCTCAACCAGGACAGTGTGTACGGGTGAGTCGTGCAGCCCCTGCCTGATGATGCTACGGAACTCAGCCTCATCATAGGCAATGCCGCCACCCGTGCCGCCTAGCGTGAAGCTTGGACGAATGATGGCAGGAAAGCCAATACTTTTTACAAAGTCAAGGGCTTCATCCAGGCTAGCTACCATTTTGCCTGCGGGTGTCTTGATGCCAATTTTTGCCATACACTGCTGAAAGAGCTGGCGGTCTTCGCCCTTTTGGATAGCCTCATAGTTGGCACCAATTAGCCTTACCTTGTGGCGCTCGAGAACGCCTGTCTCATAGAGCGTTTTGGCGAGATTCAAAGCAGTTTGCCCGCCCAGGGTCGGCAGCAGAGCATCCGGTTTTTCGCGTAGAATCACTTTTTCGACAAAGTCTGGCTGCAGTGGTTCGATATAGGTGCGGTCGGCAATTTCGGGGTCTGTCATGATGGTTGCCGGATTAGAGTTTATGAGCACTACCTCAAAGCCAACGGCCCGCAGCGCCTTGCAGGCCTGTGTTCCGGAATAATCAAACTCGGCGGCCTGCCCGATGACGATAGGGCCGGAACCAAGTATCAGAATTTTATGAATATCAGTGCGTCTGGGCATCCTTGCCTCCAGTTATTCAAAACAGGAGCATACCACGTGCATCTTTAAGTGCAACGCCCATGATTAACCCTGATCGCTACTGGTCCATAGCAACTGGTTATTGCGGAGCTCGAGCCTGACCTGACCTTCATCTCGCAGGTAAGTCAGGTAAGCGCTGATCACACAGCGATTAAGGTAGTAACGGGGGAGATCAGTCATGTGAACCCCGAGACTTTGACAGGCTGAAACTAGAACCTCATCGGTGCTGCAGGCCTTGCAACTGTCGCGAATCACGCTGGCGGCGTCTTCAAAGCTCTCAAGATTGCGCTGTATGAGTTCAGAGGGGTTATCGGTCGCTTGGCCGTGTCCCGGTATCACCATGTTGATAGGTAGCTCACTGAGCTTGGTGGCTGACGCTATCTGCTGTCCAATATCCTGCCCAAAGGGTAAAGGATATTTGTCCAGCACTTCTTTCCCAAAAAGGGCATCGGCCGCAATCAGAACGCCATCCACCAGAACGGAGACCTGTTGGTGGGCGTGACCGGAAGTGTCGATAATGTCAAGTTCAAGACCATCCAATCTGAGCCTGCCTTCATGTAAGTGATGACTCACTGGACTCGCAGGAGCCAGCAACCACTTGTTCATCAGCTCGGCTAAGGGTTTGGCACCGTTCATCAGATATACCGGCTCGAGGTAGGGGTTTTGCATGATGCTGGCCTCAAACGCGGGTGCATAGACCGGGATGCTAAAGTGTTGTAAGAGATAAGCATTGCCCCCATAATGATCAGCGTGGGCATGGGTATTGATAATAGCGATGGCCTTTAGGCCGAGTTCGCTGCAAGCGCGGCGCAGGGCCTTGCCGTAGCTTTTGTCCTGACCTGTGTCAATCAACAGGGCTTGACCAGGTGAGCTTTGCACGATAATGCTGTTTACACCACCTGGCAGGTAATAGACGTGTGGACTGACTTGCTCTACGTTTTTCATAGACTTAGCATAGCGGCCGTTAACCAGCTTTGCGCAAGCTGGCGATGAAAAAGCCATCCAGACCACCCAGCGGCAGAATGAAACTGCCAGCATCGGTATTATGTTGCGGCAACTGGGATACAAAGCTCTCCAGATGGAACTGCGGGTTTTGCTGTAGTAGCTTGCGAATCTGGGCGGGCCCTTCCGCTTCCGTCAAACTACAGACGGAATAAACAAGCTGACCGCCGCTCTCTGTCAGAGAGGCAGCTGTTTGCAGAAGCTGAGCTTGCAGCTTCGCCAGATGCTCGAGATCCGCAGGTTTTAAGCGCAATTTGATTTCAGGGTGACCACGCAGGGTGCCAGTACCGCTACAAGGTGCGTCTAACAGGACTTTGGGAGCAGCAGCCAGGTTGGGTAGGGTTCTGAGGTCATGCTGGAGGTGTTCAGCATGTAAGCCCAGACGTACCAGATTCTGCTGGGCTGCTGCGATTTTGTGAGCATCCAGCTCAACGCTGATGGTGGTAGCACCAGCCTGAGCTAGCTGGGCTGCTTTAATGCCATTACCTGCTGCCAGGTCGAGAATGCGCTCGCCCGCTTTGGGACTAAGCAACATGACGGGCAGCCGTGAACTCGGGTTTTGGGGCTGCACCCAACCCTTGCGAAATGCCTCGAGTGCGGCAAGGGGCTTGGCGGGTCTGACAGCCAGGCTTTGGGGTAGTGGGCCTTCACTGACGTCACAACCCTCTTGCTCGAGGCTGATTTTGGCGTCTGGGTGGCATACACTGAGCCACAAAGGCTCTGCCTGGAGCATTGCCCGCCCGATGTCCAGAGCTGTGTCATTGCTAAACAACTCTTGCCAATGCTGATAGAGCCAACCGGGAGTGCTTGCGCTTAACGCGGGTGTGAGTACTGGGGGACTTACCTTGCGTAAGACTGCATTGGCCAGGCCACTGAGTTTTGGGTGCTGAAGTTTACTGACCTCGACCCATTCACTGACCAGTGCGTGGCTGGCAGACTGGCGGATGAGTTTTTCATAAGTGCCTGCTTGCAGGATACTTAAAATGGCATCGGGCAGCCTCTCAGGGTGTTTGAGGTAGGGTTTCAGGCAAGCATCCAGATAAATCAGGTGCCGCAGCGTGCCATAAACAACATCGGTGATAAAAGCACGGTCCTGTTTATCCTGGGCCTGCAATTCCTGGTTGAGGACCTGACTGGTATAGCCAGCCTTTTTGACGCGACGTAAGCACTCGAGAATACTGCTGCGGCTTTGCGTGATGGGCTGTTCCTAGCGGCGGGATGCCATGATGAAGTAGAGCAGGTAGGCGATCGAGGTCGCCGCCGCTGCCACATAGGTCATCGCAGCAGCATTGAGTACCTGACGCGCTCCGCCATTGTCTTGTTGAGTTGCCAGGCCGAGTTTGTTCAGCTCCACCATGGCGCGGCGGCTGGCATCAAACTCAACTGGAAGGGTCACAACCTGAAAAAGGACTGCGGCAGCGAACAAGATGACGCCGATTTGGACTAAACCCAGACTACCCATCATCAGGCCAAAAATGGCAGCCATTGGACCGAATTGTGAGCCAATATTGGCAACAGGCACAAGCGCTGAGCGAATTTTTAACGGTGCATAAGCCTGTGCATGCTGGATAGCGTGCCCAACTTCATGCGCAGCCACCGCCATACCGGCGACACTGGGGCGTCCAAAATTACCTTCGGATAAACGAACAGTTCGGCTTCTGGGATCATAATGATCGGTCAGCATGCCCTTGACACCCTCGACGCGGACATCACTTAAGCCATTGGCACGAAGCATGGCTCTGGCTACCTCAGCACCTGACAAGCCTCCGGTGTTGGCCACTTGGGACCAGCGTCCATAGGTGTTGCGTAACCACATCTGAATAAGCGATGAGGCGACAAAAGCAATGATGCCAATTAAATAATATCCAGCCATAGTGTGACCATACCTTTCTGCATTTTGCTCCTGCTACAAAACATTCACATAAACTGACTAAAATATACTCATATAATATGAGAAGTAAATGTAAAGCGCAAAAGACAATCAAGACTTCTACCTGCATAGCTTTACTCAAAAGCCAGAGCTAAAGGTAGTGCCAAAGAATAGGAATTTACTGCAGCCGTTTTACAGTAAAGCGCACGGCCGTTCGTTCTTCGTCCTGGAGCTCGAGTTTTACGAACGATGGCTGAGCCTGTAAGTCTATCCCATCTGCTTCGATATAGCTGCGGGCAATCGCGATGGCTTTTACCGCCTGGTTGATTGCGTGGGGTCCAATGGCCTGAACCTCAACCTCACCCTCACTGCGCAGCAGCGCTGCAATGGCACCTGCCACAGAGTTGGGCTTGGAGCTTCCTGATACTCGTAAGGTTTCGATGTTAATCCTCCCTGACTTGCATAATGAAAAGAGTTAATGCGGCAAACCGCAATTCCGCGCTGACTGAAGGTGATGGGATGAGTGCTTCATAGTCAGCGATATCATAACCGGAAATGAGTAGTGGTCGCAATACACCCAACAAAGTCCGTATGTTTTGTACTGCGATGTGCGCTCACGCACGTCAGTTTTAGTAGCTTTCGCGCTATGATAGGTAATAGGTTGCCAGTATGAAATCCCAGCAGGCATGAAAAGGTTGAGAACTGATGAGCAAAGAACGTAGCAAAAGACCTTTTAGTAGCACGACAGAACTGCGTACACTGACAGTATGATTAAGCCGACTCTTTGGACCTTTGGCGAACGTATTGTTAACTTGATCGAGGGAGTGCAGTTGTGAATCGCTACGATGATAGAGCGCGACTTGTGTTTCACTTTGCTCGCGAAGAAGGCTCAAAGTTAGGTCACGCCATGATTGGTCCTGAGCATCTGCTTCTTGGACTCATGCGTGAAGGTGGTACCGCTAGCAAGGTACTTGGTGAATTTGGAGCAACCCTAGAAGGTTTCAGGCGTCAAGTGGAAGAGATGGTGGGGCGGGGCGATGGTTTGCCACGAAATGAGACTGCCGCCATCACACCGAGGGCCCGTCGCGTGATGGAACTCGCAGGCTCTGAAGCTCGCAGTCTTGGTAGCAATGTGATTGCTACCGAGCATATTCTGCTAGGCATTATTCGTGAAGGCGATGGTGTCGCTTACCGGATTTTGCAGCAATTAACACGTGATGTCGATACAGTGCGCTGGCGTATCCTGGCAGCTGCCGACCCTAAAGCTCAGGCGGAAGTGGTAAATACACCTTTTCTGGATGAATATGCGCGTGATCTTACTAAAGAAGCGCGTGAAGGCAAGCTTGATCCAGTTATTGGCCGCACCGAAGAGATTCGCCGCGCCATTCAGATTCTTTCACGCCGTAACAAGAATAATCCCGTGCTTATTGGAGATCCTGGTGTTGGTAAGACTGCTATTGTTGAGGGGCTCGCCCAGGCCATTATCGAGGGGCGAGTGCCACCAAATTTGCTGAATGTGCGCGTACTCTCAATAGATCTTTCGAACGTAGTAGCGGGTACCAAGTACCGCGGTGAATTTGAAGAGCGCCTCAGGCAAATCATTGAAGAATTGCGCAATGCCAAGGTTATTGCTTTTATCGATGAATTACACACCTTGGTGGGTGCTGGTGGTGCGGAGGGTACGCTGGACGCTGCCAATATTCTTAAGCCCCCTTTGAGCCGCGGTGAGGTGCAGGTCATTGGCGCAACGACGACAGGTGAATATCATCGCTATATCGAAAAAGATGCAGCACTCGAGCGGCGTTTTCAGCCTGTGATTGTCTTAGAGCCTAGTCCTAAAGAAGCACTTGAAATCCTGCATGGGTTACGGGAACGCTATGAAACCCACCATGGGGTAGTGATACCTGAGTCTATCCTGGAACTCTCGGTACGCTATGGTGAGCGTAGTTTACCAGGGCGAAACTTTCCTGATAAGGCTATTGATTTAATCGATGAGGCGGCTTCTCGTACGCGCCTTAATAAGTCACTTGGCTTTCCAGTCCTCGAGGAAGAGGATGGAACACCGATTGTCAGCCGTGAGGATATCGAAGCGGTGATTAATTCCTGGGGTGGCGTGTACATCGACGACCAGGATGATGAAAAACTTGCTAATATCGAAGTAAACTTGCGTAAGCGGGTCGTAGGTCAGGTCAAGGCTATTGCCGCTTTGGCTGCGGCACTCAGGCGGGCTCGAGTGGGTCTGGGAGGGCGTACCAGAGTATCTGCTGCCTTTTTGTTTGTAGGACCTTCGGGTGTGGGCAAAACCTTTTTGGCGAAACAGCTGGCTATTGAGCTCTTTGGTAGCGAACGCTCACTGATTCGCTTGGATATGTCTGAATACCAGGAGGCCCATGCAGTGTCAAAACTCATTGGCGCACCTCCAGGTTATATTGGTCATGAGCAAGGTGGTCGACTGACTGAAGCCGTGCGTCGGCAGCCCTTTTCTGTGGTTTTGCTCGACGAAATTGAGAAGGCCCATCCGGATATTTATAATTCCTTCTTGCAGGTCATGGATGATGGTCGTCTGACCGATGGTTTGGGGCGGACAGTGGATTTCAAGCGTGTAATTTTGATTATGACCAGCAATACAGGCTTCAATACCGGCGGTGGTGTCGGTTTTCAGCAGACAAGCGTGCATACCGATATGCCGCTTAAGAACCTGTTTACGCCTGAGTTTATGGATCGCTTGGATGAGATCATTGCCTTTGAACCTCACGATGACCAGGGTCTTCTCTACATCATCAATCAAATGCTCGGTGAAATCCATGAAGAACTCACCAGGCGCGATGTGAGCTTGACCTTTGCAGATGAAGTAGCGCCCTTCCTTATGTCAAAAGTACCCGAAAACGGCAAGAGTGCGCGACCGCTCAGGGCCGTGTTGCGTGAACATATTGAAGACCCCTTATCACTCGAGCTGTTGCAAAATGGCAGCGAAGACCCGATTATCGTAACCGTTGACGATGGCAAGGTCATCTTTGCGCGACCCGTGCCGGTAGCATAGGCGTTAGGTGAAGCAGTTGTTTATAGGGTTGCTTTGCGTAACTACTTAGTCGGTCTGATAAAGCCTTGCGGATTTCATGCTTCACTTCGGGCAAGATGGGTTTGGTATCAAGGTGTAAAAAACGTCCCCTGATGTCTTGCTGGCTTGCGATATCATACGGCCTGATGGTTTATGGCAAAAGTTAGTACAAGCTATGTTTGTTCGCAATGTGGCACGCATTCGCCAGTGCAGATGGGTCGCTGTCCCCGCTGTGGTAGCTGGGGCACTATGGAAGCGCGGCTGGAGCGTTCAGGCAATACTAAAGCGACGTCCAAGCCAGGTCAGGCCAACTACGCTGAAACACATTTACTAGGCGATATTGCTGACAGCGAACTTTTGCGGGTTTCATCGGGTATCCAGGAGGTAGACAGGGTCTTGGGTGGTGGCTGGGTTGATGGCTCGGTTATGCTAATCGCAGGTGAGCCGGGCATAGGGAAATCAACTCTGCTCTTGCAGCTTGCCTATCAGGCTGTGTTACAAGAGAGAGCTACCCTCTATGTTTCCGGTGAGGAGTCACTGGGTCAGCTCAAGATGCGCGCAGAGCGTTTAGGGCTTCAGGCGCAGATGCAGGTAACCAGAGAGACGGATGCCCGGGTGTTGGCTGAACACCTGCGCATGACCAGCCCCAAACTGGTAATTGTTGATTCTATCCAGACGCTAACAGCTGACGACAGTGGTGTGCCCGGCAGTATCAGCCAGGTGCGTGACGCCACGGCACTTTTAACGCAGGCAGCCAAAGAGACCAGTGCTGCTTTGGTGTTGATTGGTCACGTGACGAAACAGGGAAACATTGCCGGTCCCAAGGTTATCGAGCATATGGTTGACGCAACTTTGGCGCTCGAGTCTGCTGCGGGGTTTCGCGTCTTGCGTGCTATTAAAAATCGCTTTGGGCCAGCAGGGGAGATGGGTGTGTTTGAGATGGCAGAAAGCGGGATGATACCTGTAGTGAATCCTTCTGAAGCCTTTCTTGCTGAACGTGTTCAGGGTGTTCCGGGATCAGTAGTAGTGGCAGCGCTTGAAGGGCAACGCCCCTTGCTACTTGAAGTTCAGGCGCTGGCCGCCAAATCCCCCTACCCTGCGCCTCGTCGTATTGTGCAGGGACTGGATCAGCGGCGGGTGGATGTGGTGCTGGCGGTGCTGGAGAGACGGCTGGAGTTGCCGCTGGCAGCACTTGATGTTTACGTTAACGTGGCTGGTGGTTTGCGCCTCACAGATCCTGGCACCGATCTGGCTGTGGCAGTTGCAGTGCATTCTGCCATCACCAACCGAGCGGTGGCCAAACATGTTGCTGTGGTGGGAGAAGTAGGCTTGGCGGGTGAACTGCGCTCGGTAAGTCAGTTGGCGCGGCGTGCCAGCGAAGCAGAACGAGCAGGCTTTACTTCTTTTATTTCTCCGCCGCTTCACAAGGCAGCGGGTGTTCGCACACTGCTGCAAGCGCTCGAGATGGTCTGGGAGCATCATGACTAAAGAGATACAAGGGCTTGACGGTATCCACAAAGGTAGAACTGCCACCTATATGCTGATAAAAGGCAGTGTCAGTTTGCTGGGTGGCATACTGGGTTATCTTGCTGGCTTCAGCCTGTTTCAGCGCGGTGCCTTTGAGGCCATCAATATGCTGTACATGGCGCTGCTGGGTTTGTTATTGGCCTACCTGCTCAGTGCCCCGCTTGCCAGGTGGCTCGAGCGGCAGTGGCACCTGCTTATCCGGCGTATCAGTACTATCCCGCCGCAGGCAGTGTTGGCGGCCGGGGTAGGTACAACGGTCGCTCTGATTATTACAGTGCTGCTAAATACTCTGCTGGAGAGTGTGCCTGGGTTTACCTGGTACTGGTCGCTGCTCATTACGCTGGTTCTGGTGACAGCCAGTAGTTGGTTTTTTGTGTCGAATCGCAGTCTCTTTCAGTTTAGTCAGGCCCGTGCTGTTCCTGCGGTTGTAACACCAACTTCTGAAGTGGGCAAGCGCAAAGTCCTGGATACGTCTGTCATTATCGATGGTCGCTTACTTGAAGTTGTCGAGGCCAACTTTATTGAAGGGGAGTTATTAATACCGCGTTTTGTTTTATTGGAGCTCCAGAATATCGCTGACTCGAGCGATCCCTTAAGACGAACACGCGGACGCCGTGGTTTGGAGGTTCTCGACAAGCTTATTCAGCAACAAAAGCTCACAGCCACGATTGTTCAGGAGGATGTTGCACAACTCTCCGAAGTGGATGAAAAACTGGTGCATCTGTGCCAGAGTCTTGGGGCAGCGCTGATGACCACGGACTATAACCTGAACCGTGTGGCGAGTTTGCAAGGTGTGAAAGTCCTGAATGTCAACCAGCTTGCCAATGCCATGCGCCCGGCGTTTTTGCCTGGGGAGCGCCTGTCGCTGCATATCGTCAAGCAGGGACGTGAGCAGGGGCAGGGACTGGCTTATCTCGAGGATGGCACTATGGTAGTCGTCGAAGACGCTGTTGACCTGGTGGGTCGTACGGTAGATGTTGCGGTGACTAGTCACCTACAGACCAATATGGGTCGCATGATATTTGCACGACCGTTCCAGTAGCTTGCTTAGGGTCCAAGTGGTTTGGCAAAGACCTGAACCCAATAGTCATAGGAAGCCTCGAGTTTTGCCACGCCCAGTTCGGTAACGTCTGGATTCATAATATTAGCGCAGTGACCTGGACTCTCCAGCCATCCTTCTAAGACTGTTTCAGCAGTAAAGAGACCAGGCGTGCCAAGGGCCAGATTTTCGGCTACTGCACGCCATGAATAGCCAGCGCGGTTAATTCGCTGACCTACAGTTGATCCATCTGAACCGCCGTGGTCGAAAAAGTCATGCTGATACATATCCACTGCATGTGCATAAGCTGCGGCTGCCAGGCGCTGATTCCACGTTAGTGCTGGTGCGGGTGCAAAACTGCGCCCTCCGCAGTCACGGGTCTGGGATCTGGCTGCGTTGAGTAGTAGCAGGTGTCGCGCAAGTTCAGGGTCATTGGGTTGCTGGGCCAGGGCAGGTCGTCCACGTGGCGCGCAGGAAATCGCCAGGAGCGCCAACAGAACCATCAGTAAGACCACATGGCGGGAGGATTTCATTCGCTTAGCATAAAGGTGTTATGGGGAACAAACAGTAAAATGCCTTGCTATGACAGCTTCAGTAGTTCTCAGGCAAAGCCTTTAACCGGTTCCGGATAAACCATTGGGTTTATCCCAATGGTTTATTCCGAGCAGGACGAATAGGAAGCGGGAAGTGCCTTTTAAATCTTTAAGCAATTTATCGGACTCGGTATTAAGCCGTTTTAGCGCTTAGCTTTCGACTTCCCCAGGCTACACGCAACAACCTTTCTGGAAATGCTTCT
>CAZZPQ010000006.1:0-51799 GCA_964655595.1 uncultured bacterium | reverse complement strand
CGCGACCCCCAGCTCTGCACCCAACTGCCACTGGCGTTATGAACCTTGCAATAAGCTGGCAATCTGCGTAGGACTGGCAACCCTGCCTGCCAACACCAGCTTTTCGTCAACCACCAGAGCTGGCGTGCTGCTCACGCCATAGGCCAGAATATCAGCATAGTCGCTGACTTTCTCGATGCTTGCTGTAAGACCCGTCTGCTGCAGCGCGAGACTGACGTTTTGCTCGAGTTTTTTGCAGTTTGCACAACCAGAACCTAAAACTTTGATAACCATGTCGTACTCCTTTGGGTTAATACTGATTCATCTCCCAGGCGTTCTCGCTGTGCTCGGAAACGCTCCGGTTATTTCCTTAAGGAAATAACCGGAGTTGGTTTAAGTTTAGCCGAGAATAGCGTTAAACAGATAACCGGTGAACAGGATGCCAAGCGCCACAATGCTGACATAAATGCCAATCAGCCGCCACTTGAGAACACGCCTGAGCAGGATCATTTCCGGCAACGACAGCGCCACAACGGCCATCATGAAAGCAAGCAGAGTGCCCATAGCCAGGCCTTTGGCTTGCAGCGCCCCGACGAGTGGCAGGATGCCGGCAACATTGCTGTACAGGGGAATACCCATGATGACGGCTGCGGGTACAGCGAGGATATTATCCGGTGAGGCAATGCTCACAAAGAAGTTCTCAGGTACCCAACCGTGGATAATGGCACCGATGCCAATACCCACCAGCAGATAGGGCCAGATTTTTCCTACCACGGTTTTGACTTCGAGCCAGCCAATCTCAAAGCGGTCAGGCCAGCTTAGACCTTGTGCCGGGTCAAGCGTCGTGGCACCAAGCTGCGTTTTGAATACGAAGTCTTCGATGAAGCGCTCGAGCTTCAGTTTGCCCAAAATAAAGCCCAGCACGGTTGCCAGCACCAAACCAGAGCCAACGTAGAGGGCTGCAATCTGCCAGCCAAAAAGGCTATAAAGCAGCGTGACAGCAACCACATCTACCATAGGACTGGCGATAAGAAAGGACAGGGTAATGCCCAGGGGTACGCCTGCTGAAACAAAGCCAATAAATGCAGGTACTGCGCTGCAGGAGCAAAAGGGGGTGATAACTCCAAGAAAAGCAGCGATGACGTTGCCAAAACCCTGGCGTTTACCTCCCAGAAGGGCTCGAGTCCGTTCCACGCTCATAAAGCTGCGCAGGACGGCAACGATGAAGATAATACCACTCAGCAACAACAGTATCTTGCTGACATCATAAAAGAAAAAGTGCACCGCTTGGCCCCAATGGCCATCAGGGCTCAGCTGGAGGCTGTCATAAATCAACCAGTTCCAAAATGGCAGGTTGCTGCGGTAAAGAACCAGCCAGCTGAAGGCTGCAGCCATAACCAGCAGCCATTCCCTGGGCAGCCTGTTCTGCCGTGGCTGAACCTGAGCCTTCATAACCTGAGCTCGTTGTGACTGGCCTGGCTCGGTGGCCTGAAAGACGGATCAGCTGCGACCAGCGCTTCGCCCAGCTCGCTTAGTACCTGAGGATTGAGGCGATAGTCGACCCAGCGCCCACGTTTGCTAGCCCTGATGAAACCCGCCTCACGCAACACTTTAAGATGATGGGATAGCAGGTTGGCCGGGATGTCAAGTGCGGTTTGCAATTCACATACGCAGCTGGCCCTGTCTCCCAAAAGCTCCAGAATGCGCAAGCGGGTAGGGTCACCGAGGGCTTTAAACCGCTGCGCGCGGCTGCTTAATACTTCAATAGCTTTTGATTCAATCATTATTGAAGT
The DNA here is from genome assembly GCA_964655595.1 of uncultured bacterium. Classification (GTDB taxonomy): domain Bacteria; phylum Deinococcota; class Deinococci; order Deinococcales; family Trueperaceae; genus CAZZPQ01. The sequence continues at coordinate 50,027 of CAZZPQ010000006.1, read as the reverse complement.
ATAGACTGGTCAATCCTAAATTTCCCAGAGACGATTGTCCCGAACGGCTATCACATAGCTTTAGCCTTGGCATCTTTCAGGATCTCAATCAGCAGGCGGGTAATACCCAAACGGCAGTGCCCGCACTTTTGCTCGGCACCGACAAGGGGCGCGATTTCGTCAAAATCCCGCAACTCATGGGCGATGACCATGCGCCTGACAAAGTCTTTACTGAGCCGGTGCTTATTACAGAGATCATAGTCTGTGAAAGCCTCCGCTAGCTCACCACCCGCAGCATCCCGGGAGGCTTGAAACTTTTCATTCCAGAAGGCACGCTCAAACTCGAGCATCTCCTCTTCAAAACTGAGCAGGTCCGTTTCCAGACTGATACCAGCCGCAATCAGGCTCTCTTCTTTTTGCAAAAAGGGCAATTCATATTCATAGAGCAGTGTCAACGCTTCCCGCACGACTGGCCCAAGTGTCTCCTGCTGGCGCTGCAACGTGAGCAAACTGGCGCTGCTCCAGGGCTCGGCACTATGCTCGAGCATCAAAAGAGGCAAGACAAGTTCCTTGGCGCGCTCGACCTGCACCTCGACATTCTCAATAAACAAGCGCTGACTGGCCATAGCTAGCAGATTCTGGGGAGCTGTTCTTCAATCGGCATTTCCAGAATGCGGTGACTGCCGTAGGCCGTTTCAATCAGCGCGATCCCCTCAGGCTTTTTGACAATATCCCCGATAATCGCTGCTTCACGCCCCTGTGGATGCGCCTTCATCGCGCCCAGCGCAGCTTCTGCTTCTGCCGCAGGTACAATAAACAGCACCTTGCCCTCATTGGCAGCCAGCAGCGGGTCAATACCCAGCATCTCGCTGTACTGCTCCACAAAGTCATCAATGGGCACGGCCACATCAAAGATACGCATGCCAAAAGGCTGCCGCCGCACCACCTCATTGGCAACTGCCGCCAGACCCCCACGCGTGATATCGCGCATAAAACGCAGGTTGGGCGCCAGCTGCCACACAGCCTCAATCAGACTGCTCAAGGGCGCAACATCCGAACTCAGTTCGATACTCAGGTCAAGCCCTTCGCGCTGTGACATCACTGCAATGCCATGATCTCCCAGCGTACCATTGACCAGCACCTTGTCACCATGCTGAATATAGTCAACACCCAAGGTGACGTCATCTGACAAAAAACCGATACCCGTGGTATTGATAAAGACGCCATCCCCCTTGCCGCGCTCGAGCACCTTGGTGTCCCCTGCCACGATACTGACACCCACCTCATCGGCCGTGGCCCGCATGGAGCGCACGATGCGCTCGAGTTCAGCCATACTAAAGCCTTCCTCGAGCAAAAAGGCCGCACTCAGATAGACGGGTTTTGCCCCCATGACCGCCAGATCATTGATGGTTCCAGCCACCGCCAGTCGCCCAATGTCACCGCCAGGAAAAAAGGTCGGCTTGACCGTGTGCGAATCGGTGGCAAAGGCCAGCCGCCCACCCGGGTTCTCCAGAATTGCTGCGTCAGTGAGCGCTTTGAGTGGTTCGTTGCTAAAGATCGCCACAAACAGCTCTTCAATCAGTTCAAGGCTCAGCTTGCCCCCTGAACCATGACTGAGTCTTATCGTCTCATACCGGCTACTCGCCGGCTCGCTGGCAACTTCAGGCCTCGACATGCAGCTTCTCCTTGTGCATACCGTAGCTGTACCAGGCACGGCAGGTACCTTCGTGGCTCACCATACAGGGCCCGTAAGGGCTATCAGGGGTACAAAGCTTGCCAAATACCCCACAGGCGTCAGGCTGAATCTGACCGAGGGTCACTTCAGCACAGCGGCAACCCTTGGGGTGCTCGGTCGCTTGCAGATTGCTACTACTGATGGCATGGGCGAAGCGTTCCCTGGCACTGTAGCGCCTGTAAGCAGGTCGCAATTTATAGCCAGAGGCGGGGATATCGGCGATGCCGCGCCAGCGAATGCTGGCCAGTTCAAAGACCTCGTCCAGTTCGGCCTGAGCCTTCTGGTTGCCATCATAGGCAACGAGCCTGTTGTAGCTGTTGTCGATGCGGTAACGCTTGTTGTGAATCTGCTCGAGCAAAGACACAATCGACAGCATCACATCAACAGGCTCAAAACCACCGGCAGCGCAGGCAATGTGCTGGTCAAGCAGGTGTTCATAGACGCGCAGACCGGTGATGGTCACCGCGTGCCCCGGCAAAATAAAGCCCTCTATATCAAAGCCCTCCAGCTCAGGTAACAAGCTGGTCGCGGGTGGGGTGTAGTAGTTGGCTTCGATGATGCTGAGGTTATCAGGCACACCGCGCTTAAGCATGGCGGCCACCGCCACCACGGTTGTTTCAAAGCCTACCGAAAAAAAGACGACCTGCTTATCCGGATTCGCCTCCGCCAGTTTTTTGGCTTCAAAGACGCTATAGACCGTGCGGACATCGCCCCTTTGCGCACGCGCGTCAAGCAGGCTCATACGCACGTCTCCACGGCGCTCAGCCGCCAGGGGAATGCTGCCTGGTACGCCCAGCATATCGCCAAAAGACGTCAGGATGACACCGGGCTCGAGTGATAGCTGAATCGCCATGTTGATATACTCATTGTCGCAAACACAGACCGGGCAACCTGGACCTGCCAACACCTGTACAGCCTCAGGCAAGAGCCCCCGCAATGCGTAGCGTCCCATCTCATGCTCATGCGTTCCGCAAATGTGCATGAGCTTAACAGGGCGAGCCATAGCGGCACTCAGCTCATGAATGCGCTGCTGCAAATCCTTGACCAGCACAGGGTCCTTGTAGAGCGCTGGCTGAAAGCGCAACTCGGCTAAATCCTTGAACATCTCAGGCATAATCCTGCCTCAGATATTCATGAATGAGACGCAGATTTTCCTGCGCGTCCTGCTCGGTGATCTTATCGATGGCAAAACCTGCGTGCACGACCACCCAGTCACCGACTTTCAGATCATCGACCACCCCAATAAAACAATGCTGGGTGGCGTCACCAAGCCGAATAAGACACCTATCACTATCTAAAATGCTGACAACTTCGTGCGGGATACCTAAACACATAGTTAACCTCCATGCGCTGCTGCCAGCGCCATTTGCCCAAGTGAAATGCCACCATCATTGGCGGGTACTTTTTGATTGCGCCAGATCTCAAAGCCCGGTGGTCTGGCACGCTTGATGATGAGTTCTTGCAACAGGGCATTCTGAAAGACCCCGCCTGAGAGCGCCAGCGCCACAAAGTCATGAGTTGGCGCCAGCGCCAGCGCCGCCTCGATAACAGCTTGCGCCAGCGTTTCGTGAAAGCGGCGCGCCACCAGTTGCGGGCTTGAACCCTGCTCAACATCGGTCATGATCTCAGCCAGCAAGGGGCGATAATCCCAGGCGCGCTCTTCAAAGGGCAAGCTGTAGGGCTGCTGTTCAGACAGGCTGTGTGCCAGGGACTCGAGCCAGATGGCGGCCTGCCCTTCAAAACTCATGCTGCGCCTGAAGCCAAGCAGGGCCGCTACTGTATCGAAGAGCCGCCCCATGCTGCTGGTACTCGGGCAATTTATGCGCCGCCCCACAAGCTGGCTGGCAAGCTTAACGCGGTCGGCTGGAAAAGCAAACGGTGGCGCTTTCAGGCGCTCCAGAGCCTCATCACCCAGGTCTGCCAAAAAACCAACGGCAGCCTGCACCGGCGTCCGCGCGGCAGCGTCGCCACCGGGCAAGGCGGCTGCGCGCAACTGACCCACACGGAACAAGCCCTCTTGCAACGTGCCATGAAAGATCTCTCCGCCCCAGATGCTATCATCCTCACCCAAACCCGTACCGTCAAAGCTAAAGCCCAGCACCGGCACATCCCAGGCGTCTCGTTCAGCCAGGACACTGGCGATATGCGCCTGGTGATGTTGCACTGCCAGGTAGTGCCCAGACAGACCCAGGGCGTACTGCGTACTGGCATAGGCTGGATGCAGGTCATGCACCAGCAAGCAATCCTCTGGCCTGACGCGGTACATGCTGCACAAATCCTGCACGGTCTCTTCAAAGGCTCGGTAAGACTCGTAATTGCTCAGTTCCCCCAAATGCTGGCTGACAAAGGCGTAGCCATTCAGCCCTAAAGTGATGCTGTTTTTAAGCTCAGCACCCAGTGCCAGAATGGGCGTCTTCAGTCGCGCAGAACTCAGCACCGGAGCAGGTGCATAGCCCCGTGCCCGCCGTACGATAACGGGCGTATCAGCGATGACCTGCGTCACACTGTCATCTATGCGGCGGGCAATTGGGCGCTCCCCTACCAAAAAGGCATCAGCTAAACTCTTCAACTGCTGAAAGGCCCCTTCGTCGGTGTATTCGATGGGTTCACTCGAGCGGTTAGCACTGGTCATGACCAATAGCTCCGGGGCGCCATCATCAAAGAGCAGATAGTGAAGCGGCGTATAGGCTAACATCACACCCAGATAGGCATTATCAGGCGCGAGTGCCTCAGGCAGTGACTGAGCGCCTTTGGGCAGTAGCACAATGGGCCTGGCACTGCTGCGTAGCAGCTCTTTAGCAGCAGGTGAGAGCGTGACATAAGCGTCCAGCACCGATACATCCTTCGCCATCAGGGCAAAGGGTTTTTCCTTGCGAAACTTGCGCTCGCGCAGGGCTGCCACAGCCGTTTCACTGCGGGCGTCACAGGCAAGGTGATAACCACCCAGACCTTTGATGGCCAGAATCTTGTCGTTTTGTAAAGCTCTGACTGCCAGGCGGAGGGCGTCTTCATCCCAGTAGTCCTGGGGCTCAGCACTGCTGCGGTAATACAGCCGCGGGCCACAGACCGCACAGGCGGTTGGCTGGGCATGATAGCGGCGGTTCAGGGGATCACGGTACTCAGCTTCGCAGGCTGGGCACATCTGAAAGCTTTTCATGGTGGTCAGGGGGCGGTCGTAGGGCAAGGCTTCGATGATCGAGTAGCGCGGCCCGCAGTTGGTACAGTTGATAAAGGGGTAGCGGTAGCGGGGATTTTCAGGGTCACGCAATTCCCGCAGACAGTCAGGGCAAATCGGTAAATCGGCAGAGATGAGCGTGGTGACTCCGGGCTCGTCTTCGCTTGCCACAATCACAAAGTCCTGCGCGTGACTCGCCGGACCCTGCTCGAGCACCAGCACGCTCTCCACCTGCGCAGCGGGCGGCGCCTGGCTGACAATCGCCTCCTTAAAGGACTCGAGTACAGCCACCTGCCCACTAACTTCGATGGTCACACCATGCACATCGTTGCGAACCCAACCAACCAGTCTATGCTCAAGCGCCAGACGGTAGATGAAGGGGCGAAACCCCACCCCCTGCACCGTACCCCGAACGCGCAAGCGCCAAAGCTCAGACACGTTTGGTTTGCAACCTGTCACTAAGGACGCCATACCACCCTTCCATGCCTTCACCCGTGCGCGCCGAGACTTCCAGAATCTGCGCTTGTGGCGCAACCTGCCGAATGTTGAGCAGCGCTTGTTCACGGTTAAAGCCGACAGCCTCGGCAATGTCCAGCTTATTGACGATCACCACATCGGCGCCCTTAAAAATGCGCGGGTACTTGAGCGGCTTATCTTCTCCTTCAGTCACCGACAAAAGTACCACACGCACATCCTCCCCCAGGTCCCATGAGGCTGGGCACACCAGATTGCCGACGTTTTCGATAATCAGCACATCCAGTCCCGGCAAATCGAGCCCTTCAGCGGCGCGCGCCACCATCTCCGCTTCCAGATGGCAGACCGTACCTGTGGCAATCTGCACCGATGGCGCCCCAGCAGCGTGCAAGCGAACTGCGTCGTTATCTGTTTCAAGGTCTCCGACGATGACAGCCATGCGGTAGCGTTCTGCCAAATCCCGCAGACTGCGCTCGAGCAGCGCTGTTTTGCCGGAGCCTGGTGAAGATACTATGTTGAGTACCAGGCAAGCCTTAAAGGCCTCGCGGTTTTGCTCGGCGACCGTGTTGTTATGCGTCATCAGTGACTTTTGTACACTCACCAGCCGTGGACTGACGGCTGGCCCCAGATGCTCACTGAGGTGTACATCACGAAGTTCAACCTTTGCCTTCAAATCCAGCTGTGCCATCAGATAACCTCCAACTGCCGCAGGTTCATTTCAAAGCCTTGCTGCAAACCGCTGCACAGCGCGTCACAACTGGGACACAGCGCAATGCCATAGCGGTTATCCAGCTCAAAGCTCTGCTGGCAGTCCTCACAGTAGGCTACCGCGGGTATACGGTGTACTTCAAGGCGTGCGCTTTCAGCCATGGTTCCCTGCCTGGCACTGGCAAAAGCAAAGTCCAGTGCTTCAGGTACGACACCTGAGAGGTCGCCCAGGTCCAGATGAATGACCTCAATCTGCGACGCACCTTCACGACGGGCAGCTGCTTCTGCCAACTCGAGCATACTCAAAACCAGGCTCAGCTCATGCATGGCAGATAATATCCTCGGCAGAAAAGACTGTCGTAGCAGGCAGGTCGCGGACAACGACGGGGGGTTCAAGTCCACAGCTCTCGAGTTCTTGCAGCAGGATAGTTTCCAGCGCTTCCAGACGCTGGCGCACCGCATCACTCAAGCGAACCCCGATATCAGCTGTTTGAAACCCTAATGGCTCCACCCCAATAGCAATAATCGTCACCTCGGGCAAATCACCATAGAGTTCCATGGCAGTGAGCAAATCAGGTATTTCCCACTCATGAGACGAGAGCTTGCCGTAGCCAACCTCCTCAGGAATATCATGTGGCCCAAAGCGGTAAATCTTGCCCACGACTGCCGCTACCGCGTCAATAATGAGCACCTGGGGATACTCCGCCATGGTAGCCAGCAAGTCCCAGCCCAGCGTGCCGCCGTCCATTAGCGTTACTTCGGCGGCAAAGCTGTACTTGCGGCGCAGATAGTGAATAAAGTGTATCCCCACACCCTCGTCACCATAGTAGAGGTTGCCCACACCCAAAATCAGCAACTTAGGACTTGGTTGCTTCATCAGCGCCTTTCGCTGCCGCCTGCTCCTCATCGTCTACCTTGAAACCAGAAATCATACCTTCAATCAGCATGTTGCCGCTGCGCACGCTGTTCCACACCGCCATGTAGACATGAATAAAGGTAAAGACGATGAAAAACCACATGGTAAAGCGGTGAAGCACCCGAACATTGGCAAAGCCGCCTACCGCCAGTTCAAAGGGCCTGAGCAGGTTAGCGCTCCAGTTGGCAACGCCGCTGCTCAGATAGGGTGCTGCCAAAAGAATCCCGGTGATGCTGATGATTATCAGCGAAGCATACAGCGCAATATAGGTCAGGTACTGCAAGGGACCGTAGTTGCTGTACTTGAAATGCGGGTGGTCACGGCGCAAAAGCAGGTAAAAAGCCAGCTGGTCCCGCCAGGCGCGCCAGTTAAACAGGATCAGCCCCATTCTGAACTCCTGACCCACTCCCAGGCGACCTTGTCGGTTGATGAAAAAGAAGTGATAGGTACGGGCCAGTGTCAAGGCTAACAGTATCCAGCCTGCTGCCACGTGCAGCCCACGGGTCTGGGCCAATACAAAGTTATAGGCGGTGTCAGTGAGGACATTGCGCGCCAGAAAGGGATTGCCCAGATAAAAACCGCTCACAACCAGCCATATCAACAAAAAGTTGCGCAGCCAGTGACCAATCCTGACAAAGGTGCCAAAGACATAGATCACCATGCGGGGCTTACCCTGACGCTCAACAACGACTTCGCCGGGTCTGCGCTTCAGTGTCTTGGTCGCCACCTTACACCTCCACTAAGTGCCGCGACAGCTCCTGACCCTTGCGGTTCAGGATGTGTACCGCACAGGCCAGGCAGGGATCAAAGGAATGCACCGTGCGGATGACCTCCAGGGGTTGCTCTGGCGCGGCCAGCGGTTGCCCCAGCAGGGAGGCTTCGTAAGCGCCGCGCTGACCAAGGCTGTCTCTGGGACCAGCATTCCAGGTGGAGGGCACAATCGCCTGATAATTCTCCACCAGACCATTACGAATTGTCAGCCAGTGACTCAGGCTGCCGCGTGGCGCTTCGGCCATGCCCCAGCCATCGCCGTCACGCATGTCATGACGGCTAAAAAAGCGCTCCTCACCCCGCGATACATTGTGAGTCAGCTCTGCCAGAAAGTCAGCGATCTTGTCACCGACCAGTTTGGTCTCGAGCCCACGCACCACGGTGCGACCCACTGTAGAGTAGTAGAAGTCAAAGGGCACTCCCAGGTCTTCTACAAAGCTGTCCATGCTCGAGCGCACAGCTTCATTCCCGGCAGCATAGGCCACAAAGTAGCGCGCCAAGGGACCAACTTCCACGGCTGTTCCGTCATAGCGCGGCGCTTTAATCCAGGAGTAGCCGCCCTCTGTCTTGAGGCTGCCATCGGCGTTCAGTCCGGAATACTCTGGGTTGGTTTGCCCTTGCAGCGGATGCAAGGCCACCTGACTACCACTGTAGGTGTACCAGGCGTGGGTCACCTCTTCACTGATTTTCATGGGGTCAATATCCTGCACCACCTGAAGATTGCGATCAAGCACCAGACCAGCAGGCAGGAAAAAGCTGCGCTGCTCCCAGGGACGTTCGTTTAGAGGTAAAGCGCCAAAGCTCATATAGTTACGAAGACCGCCGCCATGTCCCGCCAGCGCCTCATCCTGATAGCGTTCGCTGAGCAGTTTCAAATCTGGCAAATAGGCCCGCTCCACAAAATCCATCGACTGCTTCATCAGGAACTGATACTCAGCAATCCGGTGTGCATCGAGCGCATCCCGCACGGCGGTGATACCACCAACAATCAGACTCTGTGGATGCGGGTTTTTACCCCCAAAAATGGCTGAGGCTTTGGCGCTTAAGCGCTGCACCGCCAGATTATCCAGATAGTGCGAAGCCAGAATGAGGTTCTCCTCGGGGCTGAGTTTATAGGCCGGATGCCCCCAGTAACCACCCGCAAAAGGACCCAACTGACCACTTTCCGCAAAGCGGCTTAAGCGTGCCAGCACCTGCCGGTAGTGACTCTCGGAGGCATTATAGGGTGTGTCATGATAGCGGTGGGCAACCTCGGTCGCCAGCAGCGGATCAGCGCCCAGAGCGCTGATAACGTCCCACCAGTCCATCGAGTGCAACTGGTAAAAATGGGTAGTGTGGTCATTGACGAGTTGCGCTGCCCAAATCAGGTTACGCAACAAACGCGCATTGGGTGGAATCGTCACATTATAGGCTCGCTCGGTTGCCTCGACCCCTCGCTCATAGTGATGATAGGTACAAACGCCACAGATGCGCTGGGCAAAGAGCCCGACATCGCGTGGGTCGCGTCCGCGCATAATGATTTCAAAGCCCCGAAAGGCCGTGCTCGAGCTATATGCCTCTTCAATCAGACCGTCGTCACCGACTTCAACTTCGATGCGCAAATGTCCTTCAATGCGGGTAATCGGATCAATAATCTGCCTGCTTGCCACGACTTAGTCCTCCTTGCCTGTCTGGTTTTGCTTGCGGTTTTCCTGAGCACCCTTAACAGCGGTGGCAGTAGCATGTGCTGCTACGCCCACAGCGGCTGCGCCCAGAGCAAAAAGGCCAATGCGATCAGCGGTGGCGTCGGTGGCGCCAGGTACACGGTAGCGCCGCCCAGCCAGAGGCACTTCAAAAGGTGTCAGCGTATCCCAAAAACCAGGTTCACTACAACCAATGCAACCATGCCCAACCATAATTGGCCAGGATGCTCCATCGTTATAGCGCACCACACCACAGTTGTTATAGGTCAGGGGTCCCTTACAGCCGACCTTATACAGGCATAAGCCGCGCTTGAGACCCGTTAGATCACTCCAGCCCTCTACGAACTCACCAGCATCAAAGTGACCACGGCGTTCGCACTTGTCATGAATGCGGTCACGGTAGGCCCACAGCGGACGACCATAAGCGTCTAAGGCTGGCAAACGACCAAACATGGCGTATTCCAGAATAGTGCCTACCACATTGGTACTCGAGACCGGACAGGCAGGCAGGTTAATGACCGGCACATTGACCCGTCGATTGTTAAGAAAATCTGCCACGCCCAAAGCCGTGGTTGGATTGGGTCTGGCAGCCGGAATGCCTCCAAATGCTGCGCAAGTTCCCGCACTGATAACAGCCGCTGCATGTCTGGAAATATGTTCAACAATGTCTACGCCCCGAGCGCCATGTGGTCCAATCGTCAGGTAATCGCCTGCAGCTGCCAAGGGAACCGAGCCTTCAAAAACAGCGATATACTGACCATCATAGCGCTCAATAGCCGCCTCCAGCACATCCTCTGCCGCTTGCCCTGAAGGTGCCATGAGCACTTCACTGTACTCGAGGCTCAACAGTTCGAGCAGGATTTCATCGATACCCGGATTACTGTTGCGAATCAGCGCCATACTGTTGCCGGTGCAGGACTGAAGCTCCTGCCAGATAACTGGCAGACGGTTGGCAAGCTGGGCTGCCCTGGCTACACGCATATCAAACATAGGCGGCAAAGCCAGAGTAGCTGTCAGAACTGCTGTCATCTTCAAAAACTCACGGCGCGTAATGCCGCGCCTGCTCAGGTGCTGCTCGAGGCTGACAGCCTTGAGTGGCTTTTGTTGGCTGAGGCGATCCATATGCGCGTCTGCCTCGGCTGCCAGTGCCTCATAGTAGTCTTGAGCCGACAGTGGAGAATCTTCCACCAGTAGATGGTCATCTCGTAACATGTATACCTCCTTACTTTCGTACTTCTCAGTTTTACCCACCCATGAAGGCGTAGCTTTCAATGCAGGAAAACTCTCTTAAGAGGCTAATAAACAAAACTATGTATTCAGGACAGCTTACAAGGGCAAGGCAATCTATGAGGTCAGTGTTTTTCCTACAAAACTGCTCTTTATAACAATTCTCTGGCTTAGTGACGCAAATCGGAAGGCCTTTATACGGAGCCCGATATATTGATTACGGATTTGAAAAGTAATCCCCGCGTCCTAACGCTCTGCTCGTGATAAATCAGTGGGATAAACCCAACAATTTATCCGGAACTGGTTAAGATCTATCCATGACTTGATACCGGCAAAACCTGTGGAATTGCCTGCGCAGAACTTTGCATCGTCAGTTGACGTTCACTGGCAGGCAAGCGAGCACGTGCCAGATCGCGAACGCTATTAACCGCAATAAAAAACTCGCGCATCATGACCAGAAGCAAGTAGCGACCTGTAGCTGACAACTCGAGCACATCCCCATCATCCCGACTAAACGCCCCTGCCAAGCGCAAAAACTGGTACTCTTGCCACAGGGCACGCTCGAGTGGTCGTCCGAAGGCTTCAGCAAAGTGCCGCTTATTGAGCCGCAACCCGAAAAGCTTGATCATAAAGTAGTAGCGCATTTTCTCCTGCTCTGCCAGTGGCATGTGGTAATCGACACTCATCTCCCCCTTGGCAATTGCCGCAGCATACTGTTGCAAGGAAAAGGTATTGACGTACATCACTCCATCCAGATAGCTGAATGAACCACTGCCCAGACCCACATAGTTGTCATAATCGACAATATACTCATCGATCATAATCTGCTGTTCCCGCGAAAATGCCCAGGCTGAGCTGGCGGTGTAGCTGTCACTTAGCTCACTTGCCAGAAGCTGGTAATAGCTTGCTTCCCTCCCAAAGTCAATAGCGCCAAATCTGTGCAGCATGCTCTTTTCCACTACCGGAGAAACCATGAGTGGATAAAAGGTTACCTGGTTGACTGCCAGTGTTTTCAGATGGGCTATGTCCTGGCGCAGCATTGCTTCTGTCTGCGCCGGAAAGTTAAAGATCATATCGATATTCAGTACCGGAAAGACACCCAGTACCGCTTCGATGCGCTCCAGAATCTGCCGACTCGAGCCATAGGTTTCATAGCGCTGCATTTGTTTAAGCAGCTCGTCATCCAGGCTCTGCACCCCTACTGACAGCCGCTGCACCCGTCCAGCAAGTGGCTCTAATACCTCAGGTATCAGATGGTTGGGATTCGTTTCGCTTGATACATCCTCTATTGAAAAGAGTTCACGTGCCAGATCAATCGTCTTACAGAGTTCGGACACGAGCACAGTAGGCGTGCCACCCCCAATATACATAGAAGAAAAATCGTAGCCAAGGTCTGCCAACATATGCATTTCCTCGCGCAATTGACCGAAATACGCCTGCGCTTTGGAACTGCAAAACTGAAAGCGATTAAACGAACAATAGGGACACAGCCGTTCACAAAAAGGTACATGCAGGTAGAGCAGATACTTGGCCTGCTGTTTAGATACAGGAAGTTTTGCTGCCCTAAAGGGCTCGAGTTGTAACTGCCTGCTGCGCAAGTGTCGCAGTCGCCCGGTAAGAATTCGTTCTGCAAGCATAATTCGCTTGTACCTTTCTGGCAAGAAGTGTGAACTGGCTGGTGGTATCCCCCTGATTAATCAGGGGGATACAGTCAATTCATCAATTTAGCAATTTAGCAAAGAGCTACTGAACGACGGGTAAACCCGCGCTTTCCCAGGCACCAAAGCCACCACGTATATTGCGCACATTGGTATAGCCTAGCATTTTTAGGTAGACGAGTCCAAAGTTACCGCGAATCCCTACGGCGCAGTAAACCAGCATGGGAGCGTCCAGGTCCTGAGGCAATTCACTGATGCGCTCATCAAGCTCAGCCAGGGGAATATTGAAAGCACCTTCAATGTAACCATTTTCCTCGAGTTCTGCAGGACGGCGGACATCCAGGATAAACGGATCGATGGTATCAATGAAATCCAGTGCATCATCTGGAGCAATCTGCAGCCATGCTGCCTGGCTGGCTTCAGCGATGAAGGCCGCCATGGCCTCGGTACCGGCATTTTGCTGGGGTTGTGCCAGTGCTGGCAGGCTGATCAAAAGTGCAACGACTAAAGCGATTAAACGTTTCATTACTTCTCCTTTCATTCAGGGCTTGACACCCTAAAAGCCAAATGGTTGATACTGCCCGACATCGATAATCAGGCTACGCGTAATAAGTGCGCCGACAATCGGCAGTGAGGCTGCCAGGTAGGGCAAGCGCTTCATCAGAGCTGGGCCAATGAGCAAAAGCACCAGACCCAGAATAAAGAGCCAGCCACCATGCCCCCAGAAGTACGTCAGCGCTTCACGGGCTTCCTGGTTACCTAAAGCCAGTCCTGCCAAATACACGACCCCCAGTACGAAACTGCCCCAGCTGAGCCCTATGAGCCAGTTATTCAACCAGCGTTGGCGCAGCAAGACAGCAAAACCCAAGACAATCAACATACTGGTCAGTGGGAAAAACACCAGCAGTATGGCTGTCCACAAGGGACGATTGGTATTAACTGCCAGGACAATGCCCGGGTACACCAGCGCTAAAACAGCACCTACGCTCAGCAGAGCAGCCCACAGTTGCCTGGGTCCCTTGCGCAGGATCAGCAGAAAACTCATCAGCGCCGCCAGGCTAAGCCCCCAGGCACCCAACCAGATACCCGCCTGCGGATTAAAGGATAAAAACAGCCAGATGTGCGTGAAGCGGAAGCGCGAAGGTGACTCGAGCCACAGTACAAAGAGGTCAAGAACAATCAGTACGAGAGCAACAATAGCGAACATGCGCTGATTTTTATCATTGCGAAACGTCGCCACAGCTGCCAAGAGCGCTGCACCACCCGCGAGTGCAACCAGAAAAAAGTGTATAAGGGTTGGCCAGTGCCAAAAATGCTCACTGTTAGGCATTGCATAAAACTCGGTCATGAGCTGACCTCCTGCTGATTACCCGCCAGTCCAAACTTGGCTGGTGTATTCAGATAAAAGAGTTTGGGGCGAGTGCCCAGCTCGGGACGCAAGACATCAACGCGCCCGGCTTCTCGCAAGGCTACAGAAATCTCACTATCAGAATCATCCAGATCGCCAAAATAGCGACACAGAGTCGGACAGGTTTCCACGCAGGCCGGTGTCCGACCTTCCTTGATGCGGTGCTGGCAAAAGTCACATTTGTTTGCGTAGCCACTCGGATGCATGTAACGCGCGTCATAGGGACAAGCAGCAATACAGGCAGAGCAGCCGATACACTTACGCTCATCAATCAGCACCAGTCCACCTTCAGCCACATAGCAGCAACCTGTAGGACAGACCGGCACACATGGAGGCTTATCACAGTGCAAGCACTGTTCGGGGCGATACTCTACTGACAAATTAGGGAATATGCCTTCCTCGGTCGAGCGAATCCAGAGGCGATTGACACCGACTGGCACTTCGTTTTCCACTTTGCAGGCAATTGAACAAGCTGCGCAGCCTACACAGGCTCCCAGATCAATCGCCATCGCGTAGGTTGCCATTACAAACTCCTTTCGGCTGCAAGTTTACTTAGCGCGGTATGGCTGGGACGTGGTGCGCCAGGGATGATTTTGACAAAGTTATTGCGCAAGCCAGCCCCACCAGAAATTGGATCCAGGCTGTAGCGGGTTTGCAGGTAATTATCCGAGGCACCCCGACCATTTGCAACTTTCATCAGCGGTGCTTTATGACCAAAACCATGCACCATATAGACACAGTCGTTGCGGATGCGCTCCGTCGCATGTACTCTGACAGGCCCTTCGCGTACCCCATCCTGGTTTTCTAACCACACATACTCGCCCCGCTTGAGATTCAGGCGGCGGCTTTCGTTGTTACTCAACCACACGGTATTTTCACTATGCATTTCCATCAGAATAGGGTTGTTATGCGTTCTGGCGAAAGTATGAACCGGACTGCGGCCGTAGAGCAAACGGTAATAACCTGTTGGCCCCTCGTCTGGTGGCGTATAGGTTGGCAAGGGATCAAAGCCATTCTGGGCAAAGGTCTCTGAGTAGATTTCGATTTTGCCGGAGGGGGTATTAAAGGGGTTGCGGTTGCGCGCTTCCCAGTCTGCAATGTAGGGGCGACCTCGCTGGATAATGGTTCCCTGCTCACGGGCAGCCTCGAGATTGGAGCCAATCGAGCGCAAACGCCGATCCAGATACTCCTCGATATTCTCCCAGGGGAAATACTCTGCCAAACCGAGTTTAATGCCGAGTTCACGAACGATCCACCAGCCTGGCTTGCTGTCCCACATGGGCTCAATGGCAGGAAAGCGTACCTGAATAAAAGGAGTCTTGTGGGCAAAACCAACCAGGTCATCATGCCGCTCGAGGTAGGTCGCTTCTGGCAAAATGACATCAGCCCACATGACATGCTCCATGGGCAATACGTCTATGGCAACATAAAGATCGAGCGCTTTTAAAGCTTCTTTGGTACGTGGCACATTCGGAATGGAGTGAAAGAGATTTACACCATAAGCAAAAAGTCCCTTAATAGGGTAAGGTTCGCCGGTCAACATAGGTTCAATAAGTTCCTGAACTGCCGTTGCTGAAGCAAAAAACTTACCGCGATCTGCCGCCTCACGAAACCCGGTATCTGCCGGAATGTCGC
Source organism: uncultured bacterium (assembly GCA_964655595.1). Lineage (GTDB taxonomy): Bacteria > Deinococcota > Deinococci > Deinococcales > Trueperaceae > CAZZPQ01. The sequence continues at coordinate 34,659 of CAZZPQ010000006.1, read as the reverse complement.
TGACTTCTCCACCACAGCCACCGGCAGCTGGGGTCAGCGGCAAGGGTGGATGCGGATAATCTTCTACCACAGGCGAATCACAGAGATAGTAGCCCCCTGGCATTCCGTAATTCCCCAGTAAAATATTCACCAGATAAAAAGCGCGCAGACGCTGGGTGTCATTTCCGTACCAGACGACATGACGACCGACAGGCAACACCGCTTTCGGGGCGTGGGCAGCCATTTCTCGAGCGACCAGACGAATGGTATCAGCGGGTATATCAGTGATGGTCTCGGCCCATTCGGGTGTGTACTCCGCTACATGCTCAACGAGCTGTTCAAAACCCAGCGTGTATTTTTCAATGTACTCGGCGTCATAGAGATCTTCTTCAATCAAGACATTGAGCCAAGCAAGTAACAGAGCCGTATCGGTACCAGGTTTGATAGGCAGCCAGTGATCGGCCTTGGAGGCAGCCGTAGAAAATCTTGGATCAACTACCACCAGTTTGGCACCCCGCTTGAGAGCTTTGGAAAACTCCTGAAGCTGCGTATTATGGGTGTCCTCGCCGATGTGATGCCCAATCAGCACGATGTAGTTGGTAACATCCCAATCAATTTGTTCCTGTGAGGCGATACCCCGCCCAAAGGTCCACTGACTGGCGGTTTCTCTGGGAGCAGTACACAAACTGACGCTGGGCTTAGCGGCATTGGGACTTCCCCAGGCACCTGGCAGATACTCTGCAAACCACTTGTCGCCCGTACCATGACCAAAAAAGGCCACTGACTCCGTACCATAGTCATCTTTAATCGTCTGCATTTTGTCGGCGATATAGTCAAAAGCCTCGTCCCAGCTTGCCTCGCGGTACTTGCCCTCACCGCGCTCCGTACCCTCGAGGCGAATCAGTGGCTTTTTCAGGCGGTCTGGGTCATAGGTCTGGGCAATAGCCCCCTGTCCACGCGGGCACAACATACCATTGGACTTTGGATTGCCTACATAACCATCAACCTTGCGCACCTTGCCGCCTGCAACATAGGCTTTGATACCACAGCGCCAAAAGCAATTCTCACAGATTGAAAAGACTTCAGTCACATCTTCGGTAAACCACTTGCCAGGTGGACCTCGAAATGGATTGGGAAAGGTTTGCGCGTTTGCACTTCCCAAACTCAGCGCCCCCACTGCCGCGGCGGACAGCTTAAGGAACTCTCTACGACGATACTTCACGGGTCACCTCCATAAGGGCTTTTTCAAGAAAAACCGTAATTGGTCCATAAAAATTACTGCTGTCATATGCCTCAATAGTGGCAGAAAAGCCTTTAAACCAGGGCACAACATACTGGCTTAACAGATACATGGCAGCGTCTACAGCTTCTGCTTCCAGAAGTTGCAGGACGGCTTCGGCAACCACTGCCAAATGATCGGGCAGGTCATTCCAGGCGCTGCTCAGCATAAAACCCTTCTGCTGGTAAAACCGCTGCAGTTCCTGAGCCTTTACTCCCAGCAGTTCACCGTCCAGCAGATAGGCCACGTAAGGCTGCGCGGGTACGCCTGCGGGATTAGTGACAAATAATGAAACATAAGCCGCCTGAATATTTTGCCAGTTGCCCTCTGCAAGTTCCACCGTGGGCAAATCAAGGTCACTGGCCAGTTCTGCAAGCACCTTTTTCAGTGTGCCCGAGCTTAAATCACTGTGTAGTTGCTGTCCAGGACTATTGTATATTGCTGCAATAATTTGCATAATTACACTAATCCTATTGACGCCTTCGCCACTCCAGCAAGCTACTAAAGATTCATCAGGCTTAGGATTATTTATCATGCTCATTTCCATAAATCCAGTATCTCAACAAATATATCGGCTGCATAGGGACGTATATCCCAAGATTCGGCAAAAAGCGTCCCCAGGGATACCCTCACCGCAGTGCACAAATTCTCATGGTATTTTTCTCATAAAAGGATATACCTATCTTCTTGTCTTATTATCCTTTGATATGCTATAGTGCCCCAAGGAGTTAACTATGCTAAGCCAGACAACAGGCTACGCCATAACCGCGCTTGGACATCTTGCTGATTGTGGTAATCATCCTTGCCTAATCAAAGATATTGCCGAAGCTACGGGTTTACCCCATGCCTATCTGGCCAAAATTATCAACAGCCTGGCACGTAAAGGGCTGATACTCACCCAACGTGGCATCGGTGGTGGTGCGGAACTCGCCAAAAGCGCCAGGCAAATCAGTCTCTATGACGTTGCACTAGCGCTCGACGAACCTCTGCTTCAGGAAAAATGCATGTTCGGGACCAGTCACTGTAGCGACGAACGTGCCTGCCCGGCACACGAGTTCTGGAAAGTCCAGCGCGAAAAGCAGATCACTTTTCTCAAAACTCACAGCCTCGAGGATATTGCCGAGTTTGAAAGAAGGCGCAAGCCGCTGCAACCGCTAGCTTATACCGGTTCCGGATAAATAGGCAGAAAATCAGCTTGCCCTCAGTAAATCGGGTATTTCATAGCGAGAAGGCGGCTAGCTGCTAGAATATTAAGCCCAAGCAAAGGTCAGTCTGTGTTGTAGAGATGAACCCCATCCCTTTTTGGACAACGCAAACTGAAAATCTGGGTATGCGTACTTAACCGAAACACCAAAAAAATTAGCTCATGGCGTTATGCCACAAGCCAATCGTAGAGTTAAACATTTACAAACTTAACTGAGCCAGGCTGCTTTTTCAAACAGGCGCGTAGCCAAGCGCAACTCACAGGCACTCAACGTCGAGAGCCTGTCATTCTGCGCTTGCCGCCCTGCGACCGTGCTGGCTTGCGCTCAGATCTTTCGGGTTGCTGCACAGGTGCTGTGCGCGCCTTGCGAATCATACCGTTATTCATACAAACATGGCTGACATCATCTGGGCGAACATCCGCATAAGCTGCGTCTCTTGCCAGAGCAATGCGCCCTACTTCGCTGGCACCAGCATCTTTCATGACTCGCATGACCTGTCCTGGATTGGCAATCTCGGTACGTAACTCGAGCGTCACCCAATTATCTTCACCAGTCAGTAAACTTCTGGGCGCTGGTGCGCCGCCGAGTATCAGTGCTAACAGTCCAGCAACGGTATCTGTATCCTGAGCAGCAAGCAGGTCTGTAGCAACCTCGAGCCATGCCTCTTTATCTTTGGCTGACTGCGCCTGTGCATTCTTGAGCAGGTTACTGAGCTTTGCCTGTTGAATCGCATCGGGGCTTGGAGGTGTGGCCCGCTCAAAACGGCGCTCGACCATATGCTCTAACTGACTCAGTTCACGCTGCTCCCTGGGACCATGCAGCAGGATGACCGTACCGCTGCGCCCCGCGCGCCCGGTTCGTCCTGAGCGGTGCTGATAGGCTTCTGGGTCATTTGGCAAACGGTAGTGCACCACCAGGTCAACCTCGGGAATATCCAGACCTCTGGCAGCCACATTCGTACCAATCAGGGTAGTGACCTGACCACTCCGAAAGCGACTGATGACCCGCTCACGCTGACCCTGATTCAGGTCCCCATTGATGGCTTCGGCGCTATGTCCCTGAACGCTGAGTGCCTTGGCCAATTCATCGGTTTCAGCCTTGGTCTGGGTAAAGATGATGGTTTTTTTGCCATGATGGGCGTGCAGAATATCGCTGAGAATGCCCGGGCGGTTTTTCAGGTTTGCTTCGATCGCGATTTCCTGATAACTCACCTCTTCATCCTGAATCACATTGGCATGAATAGGATCACGCAGGTAAGTGCGTGAGAGTTTCTTTGCCCAACTGGGCAGTGTGGCACTAAAGAGCAAGGTCTGCCGCTCAGCCGGGGTTGCTTCAAGCAGGGTCTCAACGTCTTCCTCAAAGCCCATGCTAAGCATTTCGTCGGCTTCGTCAAGGACTGCAATCTCGACCTGATTGAGCTTTAAAATAGCCTGTTTGAGATAGTCGATGGCGCGACCTGGTGTCGCCACTACAACATCGCAGCCGCGTTTTAAGTCGGCAGCTTGTTTACCGTAGCCAGTGCCACCATAAACTGTAACAACAGTGAGGTGCGGAGCAAGCCAGCTCAGCTCTCCGGCAACCTGTAGCGCCAGCTCCCTGGTCGGTGTCAGAATAAAAGCTCGGGGAGCACGGCCTTTAGTTTTATCGGGTTCAAGTTTAGTGGCAATGGGTAGACCAAAGGCCAGCGTTTTGCCTGTGCCAGTGCGGGCCTGACCGAGAATGTCACGTCCGAGGAGGCTATGGGGCAGGGTTTCTGCCTGAATTGGTGTTGGCGTGTCAAAGCCTTTTTTGCTCAGAGCAGCGTTAACCCGCTCATGCAAGGGGTAATTCTGAAACATATTGTTCCTTTCCGGGGTGTCAGCACCTTCTGTGTGACACGATTGCTGCTTACTTCCTCGCTTTACCCGTACTCAGAACTTCAAAAAATCCCAACTTTTCGGTTTGCTGCAAGGCGTAGTAAGTCTACGCAAACTCAGTGAGTATAGAGGACTTGGGCGCAGAAGTCAAATGCCCGCCATATCTCAAAGGCTCAAGGGCCTAAGCCTTTCAGGCAAAAGCAGGAGGCCAAGGGCAAAGAAATCAGCAAGCCCACTCATTACTCTATCCCTCATTGCTACTTTCAAACCCATCTGACAGTGACTCTTGCACTCGAGACTTAGTGTTAACCGCGCTCTCCTCCACAGGACGAAACCTGATCTCCATTTGCATATGCGGCTTAAGCCCGTGCTTGTCCTGATAAAAAGCTTTGACAACTGCCAGATCATCATCACGATTGCCCGTGGGTACAAAGTAGCCATCGATACCAACTTCTTTGCGCGAGGCGTCCACCAGAGCAAAGGCAATGGGAACTTTAGCAGCAAGCGCCATATAGTAAAACCCTGTTTTCCAGTACTCTGCTTGTGAGCGCGTCCCCTCTGCCGGAACCACCAGCATGAGTTCATCTCGCTCTGCAAACAGCTCTGCCATTTTCTGAACATATTGTCCACGCTGGCTACGGTCCACACCAATCACACGCAGGCGCTTCATCAGCCAGCCCAGACGCCCCTTGGTGAGTTCCTGTTTGCCGATAAAACTGAGGGGTAAACCCAGACCCCAGGTCGCCAGCATGGCAATGGGAAAATCCCAGTTACTGGTATGCCAGGCACCAACCAGCACAAACTTGCGTGTCGGTGGCAGATTATCCACCACGCGCCAGCCAAAAAGTCCCAGTATGGCGCGCGCCAGTCGCATGCTGAAGGTCAGCTTTGGTTTAATGGTTGGCTGCACAGCAGCATCATAGCATCAGCCACCCAGGCTCGAGCCACAAACGAAATCCTTTTTTGTCAAAACTGCTATGCTTAGGGTCAGGGTCATCCACGACTCAAAGAGGACATATTTATGAATCTGTCGTTTCCTACCTTACTCAGTATCCTGCTTATCGGCCTGGGCATTATTTTGCTCATCAGCGCTATCACCCCGGTAGCAACGGGGATGGGTATTGCCTGCTTGCTCGTGGGCGGGGGCTATCTGCTATTTACCTGGTTCAAGAAGTCGGCAACCAAGCGATAAAGACTCCTGCAGCAAAATCTGCTGGAATATCCAGGTCATAGCGGGAACGCCTTCATGCAGCCTGATGCGTAATATCCACAACCTTTTGAAGTCTGGTCATGTACACTGTAAAAGCGGATGACGACTCAAACCTTAACAAAGCATGGCAAGGTCGATAAAATCCCAGTCTTCCAGGGTTCTTTACCAGAACGTGCCCTTTACGTCTACACCCCACCTGATTACGAAACGGATGTTAAACGTTTTTATCCGGTCATCTACATGCACGATGGGCAAAACATCTTTGAGCATTACGTGCAGGATAGTTACGCTGGTTCCTGGCGGGCAGATGAAACTGCTGACCGGTTGATTCTGGCAGGTAAAATGCAAGCCGTAATCATTGTGGGCGTCAGCAATGGGTTAGGAGGGCGCATGGCAGAATACCTGCCACCCTACTCGAGCTACGCATTTCATGCACCCAATGCAGCAGACAATGCCCCAGCCGTATTCAGTTTCACAGGTAAAGCGGACGCCACCTTCAAATACTACCGCGATGAGGTTACCCCTTTTATCAAGTCACGCTTTCGGGTACGTGAGGGACGCGACCATACTGCAACCATCGGCTCTTCGATGGGGGGGCTATTCAGTACCTATATCGCCTGGGAATACCCGGAGTTTGCTCGGCTGCACGCTGCTATGTCACCCTCATACTGGATAACAAATGATGGTTCGGGACACTTGGAGGTGCTCGAGCGTATCAGGCACTATCCCAAGCGGGACCTTCGGCTGTGGCTGGACAGTGGCGAAGGGCGTTCACGCATCCCAGGCAAAGATGATGATAACAAATATGTCACGCGCGAAGCCCGCGATGTGCTTCGTCAATCTGGCTATCACAAAGGCCTTGATTACGAGTATCATCTGGCACGCCGCGCACGCCACAACGAGGTTTCGTGGGCAGCAAGGCTGCATCTGGTATTTCAGTTTTTGTTTCCCGCCTAGCACTCTCCCCAGTTCATGTTATACCGCTTCGGTGCTTGAGTGACTCAAGCACTGAAATGGACGCGAGAAGAAATCATGAGATCAAGTATGCGTCACTCTTGCCTAGAATTGGCATTACTGGAACGTCAACGAATCCTAATGATAGTCATCCTGAATGATGCCAGGAGCCGTCGGCCTAACTGGTATTGCTCTTGGCGTGGGCCTCTTGCCAGCGCTGATAATACACCGGGGAAACCAGCAAGTTGATACTCTTTTCCTTAACGCTTATCTCGAGTGGTGTCTCTCCTAAAAGGTCGCCGTCCGCATGGGTACTGAGCAGCTGGCTGGGCCGAATACGAAGATGCCGCACGCGCTGAAGACCCTGCTCTTTCCGCTGTCTGGCGCTCAACCAGTGCCATAGCTGAACAAGCAAGGCACGAAGACTCGGATCCTGCAAGATGACGATATCAAGCACGCCGTCATGTGGATTCACCTGTGGCCCAATAGGCAGACCTGCTACCAGAAACTCACTGGCGTTAAAGACGATGACGCCGTAAGCGAAAACCGACTGCTGGTGACCATCTAACTCGAGCTGAATCAGCTGATTACGCCGCTTTTTGAGCTGCCTGAAGGCAGCGAGGATATAAGCGAAAAGTCCAAGCTGGTTTTTCTGCTGGCGATCGGCTTCTCTAATAACATCAGCATCATAGCCAGCACCACAAAAAATCAGAAAATGATAGTCCTTACCATGAACAAAGCCAGTATCAAAGCGCAAGGGCTGAGCTTGCAAAGCGCGGTCAATCACTTCTGCTGGGCTAAGCAGCAAACCCAGCAAACGCGCCATACCATTGGCCGTCCCCAGGGGAATAATCATCACCGGCAGATTGAGTCCTGTTTTAATGACCGCGTTGACGACTTCTGTAACAGTGCCATCCCCACCGGCAGCAAGAATCAGGTCAACCTGCTTAGCTTCCTCGCTAATCCAATCAAGCACAGCCGTTTCCGCCTCCGTATGCCTGATGGTCGCCTGGATGCCATGGTTCTTTAGACTGTTGACAATTTGTCGCTCAGAGTCGGCAGCATTGTGTTGGCCCGAGACCGGATTGAGAATAACAAGCGCTTTTTCAAACACACAGCCATTATAAGCCGTCTTGGCAGACAGTTTCATATTGCTTGAATATGCGGTAAAGTTGCGCTTATGCTAAGACGCTATCACAAGTTTTACAGTCCGGCGGTCGGTCACGATATGGAGTTTTTAAGCTACGGAAACTATGGTCGCCCTGTGATTGCCTTTCCCAGCGGTGGTGGCAGATTTCATGACTTTGAAGATAACGGTATGGTGGCAGCCGTCGCGCCACTGATTGACGCTGGCAAACTCAAGCTCTACTGCACTGATGGACTTGACAATGAGAGTTGGCTGCGACAGGACATTGATCCACACTGGCGCGCGGTGAGGCACAACGCTTTCCAGGATTACCTCACCAAGGATTTGGTACCCTTTATCCGGCAGGACTGTCAGGATAGCAGCATTGGCATCGGGCTTGCAGGTTGTAGTCTTGGCGCTTTTCACGCCGCAAATTTTGGCCTTAAGTTTCCCCACTTTTTTCCTTACGCCCTGTGCATGAGCGGTCGCTATGACCTGGATAAGTTCACGGGAGGAAGCGGCTCGGAGGAGGTGTATTTCAACAACCCCATAGCCTATGTAGCCAATCTTGCGGGTGGCGCACTCGAGCATATAAAACAGCACGCCCATCTGGTTTTGGTCTGTGGTCGGGGTGCCTTTGAGGATAAATGCCTGGAGGAAACCACGCGCCTCGTGGATCTTTTACGTATCAAGGGCATCAGCCATGAGCTCGATCTCTGGGGGCATGACGTCGAACATCACTGGTACTGGTGGCAAAAACAGATGCTGCACCATCTGGGCAGGGCATTAGGCTAGTCGCGGATCGGCGCTGGCCCCTGCCAAGTGCCTCAGCGCGGTCACTGGCAGCTTATGATCCAGCTTTTGCATGGCAAGGAGGGCAGCACCGATCACGGGGGGATAGGCAGGCAGACTGAACTGATAGGGGCTGTGCTGCAACCGTTCACGAAAGCTCTGTCGCACCAGGTCATTATTCAACAGCACGCTGCCACCCACACTGACAAGCGGTTGCGGCTCAGGTAATTCAAGCGCCAGCGCCAGCTCGGCAAGGTCTCTGCCTGCCTCCTGCAGCAGGCTACGGGCAAAGGAGTGGCCATTTGCCGCCAGCTCAGCGACGCTGAGGCTGAACCTGGCAATGCCCGCAGGGGATTGGCTGTAAAGAAACTCCGTGATAGCTGAGCTGTCCTGCTTGCCAAGCTTGGCAAACTCAAGAAATGCCTCCAGCAACTCAGTGTCATTATCACGCCCATCCAAGCTTCGCAGCGCATGCCGGATCGCCCGATTAGCAATAGTGTAGGCGCTGCCTTCATCACCAAAATATGCGCCCCAGCCACCCGCGCGGTAGCGCTGTCCCGCGTGATCAACAGCAAGTGCCATAGAACCAGTACCAGAGATGACCACAACGCCCGGCTTAAGTCCGCAAGCACCTGCCCAGGCCGCCAGGATATCAGTATCCAGATACACTCGCTTAGCAGCACAGTGCCCCAGCAAAGCCCGCGCTTCAGCTTCAGAACCGGGGCCTTCGAGCGCTGCCGAAGCAATAAAAACGACTTCGGCTGCACCGAAGCGAAGTACTTCATTAACCGCTTGCTGAATCGCTGACGTCGCTTGTTGAAAGTTACCACTGCGGTAGTTGGCAGCGCCAGCGCGCGCCACTGCCAGGACCCTTCCGGTTGGAGCCAGCAGTACGGCCCTGGTATGACTGCCTCCCGCATCAACACCGACGAACACTTTTACAGCTTTCTGATACGCTGACGCCAAAAGTCCATATCAGGACCTGTCTCTGCGCCTTGCACATTGGCACTGACAAAAATATCTGGTACTTTGCCAGCTGCCACCGAGCGTTCCACCGCCCGCACGACTATGGCATTGATAATCAACACGCCACTAATCGTTGAAATAGGACCAACCGAGCTACTGACCCCTACCAAGTCCACACTAGCATCACCATATGGCGCGGCATTATCAATGACCAGGTCAGCCAGTTCAAAGAGTCGCTGACCGCTTTCATGCCGCGAACTCACCGCCTGCGAGTGCGCCAGAGAAGTAATGGCGATCGTCTTACAGCCCTGTGACTTAGCAGCTAGCGCTATCTCGATGGGATAGGCATTGCGCCCGGAATTAGAAGCGACAAGCAGCAGGTCATTCGCGGTCACGCCTGCTTCAGAAAGCACCATCTCAGCCACACCTGAAAGGCGCTCCATCTGCGTGCTTTTCAGCGCTCCTTCATGCAGCATCAGCGAGGGTTCCAGAAGAGGATAGACCGCCGCCAGACCCCCAGCGCGGTAGAAGACCTCCTCGGCAAGCATGTGGGAGTGACCACTACCTGTGATGTATAAAAGGCCCCCCTGTTGCAAGGTTTCGCTAAGCCAGCCTGCAGCAGTCTCGAGCGCCTCGCGCTGGGCCTCTACCTGTGCCAGGGCGTCCTGTACCGCAGCCAGATACCTGTCAATTCCGTTCATCAAAGTGCATTCCCATCCACAAAGCCGCATTTGATAGACTTTCATCTTGCAGCAAGCAAAAACCAATTTTTTGATAAAAGCGCAGGGCTCGCGTGTTGGTTTTTCCCAACCCTAAATGAACGCCGACAGAGCCACTCTCACGCAGTGCCTGTAGCAAGGTCTGCATCATCTGCCTACCATGACCCTGCCCCTGAGCGCGCGGCAACAGGTCGATATGCAGGTGTGAGGGATAAGGCTTAAGCGCAACAGGCAAGTCCAGTTTGGGATGGTGGAAATGGTGATGGGCTTTTTCATCATGCGTCCAGCTATCCGGATCACCCTGTGGATCAGGGTACTGTGCCTGTAAGGGTGGCAGCCAATGCTGGGCCAGCTGCTGATGAAACACTTGAGTATCAAGTACCCCCAACACATAACCACAGACCCCCGCCTCATCCTCGAGTACAAAGGTCAGTTCGGGCTCGAGGGTCACATACGGCCCTGCGAACATATGTCCCAAAACCTTAGGGTCTTGATACAGGTGGGTTGCATCCTGCCCAGCGTCACCGGTTTTCAGGCAGATATCATAGACAGCGTCCAGGTCTTTCGTCTGATAAGGGCGTATAATGGGTGTCACAGCGTACTCCGAAAAGCCTGACTCTCGTCCAAGGGCACAAGACGTTCAATCTCCGCCACAAACCCCCCACGGTAGGTATTGGGCAACGACTCCGGTTTGCCAAATCTCCCCCCAGGTGAACCTGCCTGACGCCACCGCAGATACTGCGCCAGATAGGCCAGCTCATGCCGCAACTCCCAGACATAGCTATAGAGCGTATAGAGCAACTCGCGGTTGTCCAGTTCGGTCAGCTTCTTAAACAAAGCCTCACACATCAGCGCTGCCTGTTTTATCTTTGCCAGTGAATCACTATCCTGAGGCTCTGCCACCAGAATCTCTCGCGCTGCGCTCAGAATAGCGATTGCCTTATCTCCATGCTGAAAGGGCAAATAAAGCAAATCGCCTAAGAGCTCGAGTTCGTCCAAACGAATTGGCTCAGCCCCATGTATTGTAAAGCGCGGCAGCCATTCAGCTAAAGCCATACGGTAAGCCTCGGCTGGCTGGTAGTCTGCCTCCTGGACATAGAGCGCGAGCGTGCGCAGCGGTACAAAGTTCAGTTCAAACTCGTTATTAGGATTGCTCAGAATCCCCCTCAGTTGCTGCTTTAAACCATTAGGGCGCCCAGCAAAAGGTCCCAGATAGGCACGGCGAATGTCGTAGTCATTGGCGTGCAGGTTATCCCAGATAAGTGGCTTTCGTTTTAAGACAGCGCTGAGTTCCTGGATGGATGCTTCGCTAATCGTCTCTGAGACGATTTCTGGTCCGGTCCAGAAGATGTCGATAGCAGCTTCCAGACTATCCCCCAGCTCTTGCAGGTAACTGGATGCAGCTACCGAGGGCTGGCACATGCGTGCGCAGTAATCAGTGGGACAAAACAAGAAAAGACCCGCAGTCTGCTCTTGAATAAAGCGGTAAAGTGCATTGCTGACATGGGCCTGCGCTTGGGCAAAGGAGCCAAAACGGGCACTATCTGCGGACTGAAGCGCAAAGGGAATATCATCAAACAGAATACAAAAATGCTCTATGCCGATATCCAGCAGTTGCTGAGTCTTGCGGCACAGCGCTTTAACTTCAGCCTCGTCACTATAAAGGATATCCAGTCCTGGAGCGATGGTGTAGATAAAGGCAATACCTTTAGATTGGCAGTCTTTCAGGAGGCTGCTTAAGTTCCCGAGTTCTGCAGGGTCATAAAGCTCGCGCCAGACAGCCCGCATCTTCAGATCATCCTTGGGTGCATACATGTAGGTGTTCATACCCCAAGCCTGCATCCAGCGGAAAAGTTCCTGGCGCTGGCTCATAGTCCAGGGGCGTCCGTAGAAACCCTCAATCACACCGCAGAGCTGCACTTCAAGCCTCCCTAGCCAGCGGCGCAAAACTATGGGTATTTGCCTCGAGTGCCTTCACCAACTCTACTAATACCTCATCCTGCATGGCTGGCGCAATGAATTGTACCCCACAAGGCATTCCGTGTTCGGCTGTGCCTGCAGGCACGCTCACAGCTGGCAACCCTGCCAGATTGGCCAGCACTGTATCGATATCATCCAGATACATCGCCAGCGGATCAGCCGTCTTTTCGCCGAGTGGATAGGCAACTGTTGGCGAAGTCGGCGTCATAAGGACATCAACCTCCTTAAAGGCTGCCGCAAAATCATCAGCAATCAGGCGGCGTACCTTGAGCGCCTTGCCATAGTAAGCGTCATAATAGCCTGCTGATAAGGCGTAGGTTCCCATCAGGATGCGGCGACGCACTTCTGGCCCCAGCGTCTGACCGCGCGAACGCATCATGACTTCTGCCTGACCCAGAGCATTTTCACCATGCCGCCGACTATAGATCATACCGTCATAGCGGGCTAGATTACTGCTTGCCTCGGCGGGCGCAACCAGGTAATAGGTAGCAATACCATGGCGTGCATGTGCTAAAGATACCTCGCTTACACGCATACCCAGAGACTCGAGCTTTGCCTTGGTTCTGGCCAGCGCTGTCAGAACGCCCGGACTGTTCCCTTCAGCGCAAAGTTCTGTCACCAGGCCAACGCGCAGCGTGTCAAGGGGTCTCCCCGTTTCCAGGCAACTGATAAAGGTCGGCTGATCATCAGGAATGCTAGTGGCGTCACAGGGGTCATGTCCTGCCATCACATCCATCACCAGCGCCAGGTCACGACTGCTGCGACAGAGCACCCCAACCTGATCCAGGCTGCTGGCAAAAGCCATGACTCCGTAGCGCGACAGGCGACCATAGGTCGGCTTAAAGCCAATGACTCCGTTAAATCCGGCCGGTTGCCGCACCGAGCCGCCTGTATCAGTTCCCAGCGCCAGCGGTACAACACCTGCAGCAACTGCAATGGCCGAACCACCTGACGAGCCTCCAGGAACCCGCGCTGGATCCCAGGGATTGCGCGCGGCGCCAAAGGCTGAGTTTTCATTGCTGCTACCCATACCAAACTCATCCAGGTTGGACTTGGCAATGATGATGGCATCTTCGGCCAGGAGTCGTTCAATCACCGTAGCGTTATAGGGAGGTACAAAGTGCTCGAGGCTTTTTGAAGCCGCCGTCGAGCGGATACCTTTGGTGCAGATATTGTCCTTGACCACCACAGGTACGCCTGCCAGCCGCCCGACGCTTTCCCCAGCGCGAATGCGCTCATCCAGCGCTTGCGCCTGGCAGAGTGCCTGCTCATGGGCAATGCTGATAAAGGCGTTTAGGTTCTGCTGTACCAGCTCAGCGCGACTGAGCGCCTCGCTCACCACAGCTTGGGCACTCAGTTGTGCGGCACGTACCTGCTCGGCAATTTGAAAGGCAAGGTTCATAGTGGCAAGCATATCAAATCCACAAGGCTAGCTCAGCACTGGACCCAGAATGCTCGAGAGTGCTGAGAGCAGCAAGATGCCAAAGGCCAGTGTCCTAAGCACTTCCCTAGACATGATGCTGCCCAGTGCCATACCCAGATAAGTTCCCAGAAAAATAACCGGCACAAACAGTAAACCCGTTAGCAGCACTGAAATCATCTCAGTGCCAAGGGTCAGCAGTAAGAGGGCAATATGCACAGGTGAGACTAGCAAAAACAGCGCTTGCATAAAGGCGCGCACCTGCTGATTGGTCCAGGCTTGCGCCATCACCCACAAAATCGCAGGTGGTCCACCCATCGAAGCAGCACCCTGCATGATGCCACTACTGGCAAAGGCAACAAATCGCCAGATGGGATGGGGCGGCAGACTTACCTGCCGTTGTCCCAGATACTGCAATCCCACTGCAATAAGCACCAGAATCCCCAGAATTTGCTGCATTTGTGTTCGGTTTAGACTATCAAAGACAACAAGCAACATCATGCCAAAAGGCAAAGTCAGCAAGCGAATCACAGAAGCCAGCGCTACTTGGCGCCACAGTACAAACTGCCTGAGTCGGTAGGTCGCCAGTATCAGTTGCAAGGTCACTGGCAAAGCAATAAGCACCACCGCTTCTCCCAGTGTCAACCCTACCTGTACCAGCAAAGGCACGGTCAATATGGCAAAGGCAAAGCCAACTGCCCCCTGCAGGATACTGCCAGCCAGTAGCACGGCAGAGGTGAGCAGTATCTGACTAATATCCACAGAGGCGATCCTTGGCTACCACGCAGAGCACTATACCGCCAAATGGCGTGATGGTCACTTTGCAGCTCTACTAAGGTTGCGCCCAAAATATAGGACATTGAGGAAACATCAGAGTTGTCCGAGACGGAACAGGCAGAGCAAGCCGATACCAGCGACTTTTTCCCCGCCCTGAGGGCGGGGTTAGAGGAAGGTTATGAGCGCAGCAAATCGCCTTGCTTACGGTAAGAGGTTTGGTGTTTCTTATACAACCCTCACTTGAGCAGGTCAGAGATGCGCATACTGTGCTCGAGTGCGCCCAGGTCAGGTGCGCGACCGTTATAGGGCAGGTTGACATTAATGCCTTTTTCAATCGCTGGACTGCTCGAGGTGAGTCCTAAAAAATTAGCGGCGCTGCTGTTGGTGGAAGTAAAGTGCGGGTTTGAGACACCCAGTTGCCAGGAGTTGTGACTTTGCCCCGTGCGAAAATTGGTTGCCTGCTCACCAAAACTAAGATTGTTACGCACGGTATAGCCCGAGCCATAAAAATCAACAAAGCCCCCCCAGCCATTGCGGTAGCTGGTGTTGTTCAGTACCACGTGACCACTACCCGAATTGCCATCAAAGCCCCGAACCTTGTTTTCATAGGCAATCGAGTGGCGCACCGTGGTACGACCATTGCTCAACTGCGAGAACTTAAAGCCATTGCCGTCTCCCTGGTCATAGCCGTTACGGTAGGCAACACTGTTTTCGATGACCACATCCGTCGAGCCCCAGGCGTCAAAGCCATCATCAGAATTATTGTAAGCGCTACACTTGCTGATGGTGATACGCTGGCTGCTCAATGCCTGTACACCATCGGCGTGGTTACCGCGCGTGGCGCGGTCATAATTGCCATAGGACCGGCACTTAAGCAGCCGGGAATCTCTCGAGTTATAGAACATAATCCCCACATGCCCGTTGTTGCGCGAAGTGATGCTCCGCAGCGTCACATGGCTGCTTCCACTGATCAGTACTCCTCTCAAACCACTGTTTTGCACGGTGAAATTGCGAAAAACAATGTGACTTCCCGTGATGCGCACTGCGTCACGGTTTATGCCCGCACCATCGATAATGGCCCGTTCACCCGGATGGGAGCGCAGAGTGATGGGAGCGCCGCTGCGTCCTGAACGAGATAGGGTGACCTGTTCGCGATACGTACCCCTGCGCACCAAAATCATCGTCCCAGGTTGGGCGACCTGCACAGCTTTGCCAATCGTTCGAAAGGGCGAAGTTGCACTGAGACCATTATTGCCATCTGAACCCGAGGTTGAAACGTAGTAGGTAACGATGGCCTGGGTATCCAATCGTTCGTCATCATCAAAGTCAAGACCCTCCATCTCGGGCGGCGCAACTGATTGACTACAGGCTGCTAACAACAAGATAATACCCACAAACAAAATACCTTTGGCTTTCATGGTGCTCCCTGTCCCAGAACAGCTAGTTTGACCCTGACTCCACGTTGCAGTTTAAACGCCAAATCTGAGATGATTCACGTCATTCTGGTGTGGAGCATGAAGCAAAAATGGCAGATTGATGATTTTTTATTCACAATCCTGCCACAATCAGGCGCAAGGCTAGTGTTTCGTCGTGCCAGCGCAGACTGGCAGATAGCAAAAAGGACTGCTGAATCTGAGAAGCCCTCATAAGCCAAATTTTTTACAATCAGCGAGTCTCAGCAAATCACAGAAGTGAAAACCTAAGGTGGGCAAGCACGTTTCTTCCCGTCATGCTGAGGCGCTGTTTATTTACACATGCCAAGGATTCAGACTGTGAGCTTCTGTCTTTAGGAGCATCTCGTCAGGAGATAATCGCAGTTGACGAGAGCGCATGACTGACTTCTTTGCAAAAGCCATACAGTATCCAGGCTCAGTGTGACAAAACAGGGAGTCCGTGATTCACTGGGCTTAGGGTGCGCCTACCTGCAGAAGGGCAGAGATCGTCATGCCATACTCGAGCGCTCCCAAATCCCGTGCATAGTGTCGGGGCAGGGCGGTCGTACGCAGTGCGCGACCAAGTCCCGGGCTGCCCGTATCAAGACTGAGAAAGTTCGCATCATTCGGATTCGTCGAGCGAAAGCGGGGACTTTGAAGGTCCAGATCCCAGGAATTATTGAGTCCATTCCTGATGGGTGGTCTGGTTTCTTCATAGCTCAGGTTATTTTTTATGCTGTAGTTGTTACCAAAGTCAGCAAAGCCCGTCCAGCCATTATCAAAGGTCGTGTTATTGACGACCACATGCCCCCCACCACTGTTACCATCTATGCCCCGTAGTTTGTTGCTGTAGGCCACACTATTGCGAATGATCGTTCGCCCATCACTGCGGTTTGAGAGCTTAAAGCCGTTGCCATCGCCCCGTTTATAGCCATTGTTGTGTGAGACACTGTATTCAACCACAATATCGCTAGAGTCCCAGGCGTCAAAACCATCGTCTGAGTTGTCATACATCAGACAGTGACGCACCGTTACAAAGCGGCTCGAGAGCACCTGCACGCCATCGGCATCGTTGCCCTGAGTGGCCTCATCAAAGTTTCCATGAGACTCACAGCCCTCGAGTAAGCTGTCGCGACTACGGTAAAACTGAATGCCCACATGCCCGTTGTCGCGCGCGGTAATATTGCGCAGCGTCACGTAGCGCGAACGCGCAACCAGCACCCCTCGCTGAGCACTGTTTTGTACAGTGATGTCTTGCAGCACTAGCCACTGACCCTCGAGCCTCACAGTGTTATCATCATGTTGCGAACCATCGATAATGACCCTTTCACCAGGATAAGCGCGGATAATAATGGGGTGTTGGGACGTGCCTGTAGCCTGTATGTGCAAGGGCTCAGAATAGCTGCCACCCACGATAAAGAGCTGGTCACCCGCACTGAGAAGACTCGCTGCCTGACTGAAAGTTCGAATAGCGCTGTCTTTACTTTTGCCGTCATTGGTGTCAGAGCCTGTCAGCGCGAGGTAGTAGACCTCTGGACTGACCGTTGTCTCACCACCCACGGCTGTACAACCGATCAAAAGCAATAGAACAAGAAGCAATGTTGGCATGGATGAACCCCTGAATGCTGTCTGATGTTAGCGAGGCGCTCGATGATAAAGATGTAAGTTAGGTTAACTATCAGCTTACTGTCGAATGGCACGCTGCCGACCATAGACTGAAATCAGCAAAAGAAGTACAGCGCCCAAGACCATCAATTGATAGGCCTCCGAAAGCCGCATGGCAGTTAACAGACTGTTGATAAGCGTCAGGACCAGGGCTCCGGCAATCGTCCCCCAGTAGCTGCCTTTACCTCCTGCGAGCACCGTACCACCGACCACCACCGCAGCAATCGAGGGAAAGAGATAGGGATTACCCAGATTCAAAAACACGCGCTGGGTAAAGCCCAGTAGCGCAAAGCCGCCCAGAGCTGCCAGCAGACCACTGAGGGTATAGGTGACTACCACAACCAGCGGCACGTTGACCCCCGAAAGCCTGGCAGTTACGCGGTTCACCCCCACAGCAAAGAGGTGCTTGCCGTAGGTAGTGCGCTCGAGCAAGAGCCACATGAGCGCCGCCAGCCCCAGACACAGATAAACGCTGCCAGGAATCCCCAGGTAATTGCTGGATATAAAAGCTGCCAGCAGGGGTGGCGTCCCTCCGAGTACCTCGCCTTGCGTAACTACCAGCACAATCCCCTGTACCACCCCCGCCATACCCAAGGTCATTACCAAAGGCGGTATCTGTAAAAACACTACCCCGAGGCCATTGATGAGACCAACCCCTGCCCCCGCCAGAAGCGCCATCATAAGGCCCAGTAAGAGCAACTCGTCCTGGCCATTGGAAAAGCGAAAGGTCAAAATAGCACCCAGGGTCACAACCGCTCCAACCGAGAGGTCGATACCCTCACCACCGCTGATAATAACCAGCGTTTGTCCCGCAGCGACGATGCTTAAAAGCGAAGCCAGACGTAATATGTTGACAGCCTGATTGGCATTGACAAAACCCGGGCGAATAACACCACCAATAAGAAACAGTATGATAGCCAGTCCAAAAGCAATGAGGGGTGGCGACAGCCGCAGCAATAGTGAGCGGTTCACAAGCGCCTCCGCAACAGACGAATCAGGCCAGGACCCGCAAGGGCCAGCACAATGATGATGGCATTGACCAGCGTCTGATACCAGGTCGGCACATTGGCAAAGGAGATGATGTTGCGAATAATTCCCAGAATCGCCACACCGATGATGCTACCTGTTATACCTCCCTGACCGCCACTTAAGCGCGTACCACCCAGCACCACGGCGACAATGGAGTCGAGCGTCATGCCTTCACCAATGCGAGGGTTACCACTGCCGATGCTGAGGGTTAACGCGACTGCTGCCAGCGCTGCCATAAACCCCGCAAACACATAGCTACTGAACTTGATCAAGGTAACAGGTATACCGCTGCTGTAGGCCGCGTCCGGGTTGCTGCCGCTGGCGTAGAGGTACTGAACATAGCGGGTTGAGCGCAAAAGCCCCCACAAAATCAGCAGGATAATAATCACATAGACACCCAAGGGCAGGTTGAGCGGCGTTGAGCGGTAAAAGCTGGTCAGTTCACGTGGAAGCTGACCTCCGGGGCGCGGCAGAATGTAAAGCGCCAGACCCGCAAAGATAAAGCTGCTGGCATAGGTCGTAACAATGGGCTGTAGACGCAAATAGGCAACACAGATGCCATTGAGCGCACCCGCCAGCATACCGACCGCACAGCCCAACAACACCGCGAGCAAGATCCCCAAGGCACTTGACTCAGGTGTTATCAGCGTAACCAGTATCGCATTGACCAAGGAGACCATCGCCCCTACTGAAAGGTCGATCCCGCCACCGATAATCACCAGCGTCTGCGCAACTGCCAAAATCATCAGTGGTAGCAGCACCCGAAAGTTGCCGCTTAAAGGACGCAACTGGAAAAAGTTAGGCTGCAAAGCGGCATTGACAGCCACCAATCCCAGCAACAAAAGCAGGGAGAACAGATAAGGGTTTTCCCGCAGGAAACGCAACCAGTTCACGCTTCACCCCCTGACTGTGGCACGCCCATACTGGCCGCGACCAGACTCGAGCGCCTCAGACTCTCCCCTGTCAGTTCTGCCGTAATGCGACCATCCTGCATCACCAGAATCCGGTCACAGAGCGCCAGCAGTTCCTCATCATCGCTGCTGTAAAAGAAAATCGCAGTACCCTCCCGGCGTAGCTGATTGAGTAAGGCGTAAAACTCCGCCTTGGAGCCAACATCGACACCTTTGGTGGGATCATTCAGGAGTAGCAGGCTGGGTTTGCGCAAGAGCCACTTGCCTATGACGACTTTCTGGGCATTACCCCCACTCAAACTGCTGACCGGAGCGTCCAGCGACTCCATTTTAAGACTGAGTTGCTGCGCTGCTTTAAACGCGTCCTGCCGAGCCTGCCCTACTCGGAGAGCTATGCCATAACGTCCCCAGGAAGGAAGCTGAAGATTTTCCAAAATCGAGCGAATCATTAAAAGCCCTTCGCGTCCACGATCACCCGGAACATAGGCAATACCTAAGCGAATCGCCTGTCTGGGACTTCTAAGCCGCAGTTTCTTTCCTGCAAACTCCACAGTGCCCCTAACCTGTTCAGCGCCAAATAGCGCCCGCAGCAGATTTTCCTGACCCTGTCCATGCAGGCCGCCCAGCCCTAAAAGCTCACCATCATGCAGCTCAAAGCCCAGGCCCTGGAGCACCTGGTTGTGCAGCCGACTCGCCTTAAGCCGCAAACCTTGCGTCGCCTTGCCTGGCTGCTCCATCCGCTGAACTGTAGCAACGTCACCTATCATCAGTTTGACAAGTGCCTGCTCGGTAGTTTGCGACGCCTCATGCGCACCGACGGTTTCACCATTGCGCAAAACCACGATCCTGTCAGCAATGCGAAATATCTCGTCCATACGGTGTGATACAAAGATAATCGCCATGCCCTCCCCTTTCCAGCGGCGCACCAGCTCAAAGAGCCTGTCCACCTGCTGGGAATCCAGACTGGCAGTGGCTTCATCCAGAATCAGTAGCCTGGGATTCAGGCTCAGGGCCTTGAGAATTTCAACAACCTGACGCTCACCTGGTGCAAGCTGGGCAGCAGTGGTATGAGGTGAAACTGTCATGCTTCCCCGAAACAACTCTAATAATGCCTGCGCCTCTTTGACCATCTGAGCGCGCCTGAGCTGCACACCCCAACGACTTGGCTCATGACCTAAAAAGATATTTTCAGCGACCGTCATATCCGGAATCAGGCTAAGCTCCTGATACACCGCAGTGATTCCCCGTTTTCTGGCTTGATACGGGGAGGCAAAGCTCACCACCTGACCATTCAACAGCATCTGGCCTGAATTTGGCGATATGACTCCCGTGATGATTTTACTCAGCGTGCTTTTACCGCTGCCATTGGCACCAATAAGTGCTACCACCTCACCAGAGCGCACGTCTACCTGACCATTGCTCAGGGCTTTGACAGCGCCATAGTGCTTTGTCATATTGCGGACCGATAGCATATTCCCGTTTCTGTTGTCCCTGCTATCCTCAAGGATGCTGGGTTCCTTGGCTTTTGGTCATTATAAACCGATAGCGCAATCGATTGCACGCTGGCAACTTCATGAAGCCTGGCCAAACTGCAACCAGCGAGCTGGGTTGTCCCGAAATAGCTGATTGAGTTGAGTGTTTGACAGTCCTGCCCGGTTCAGGCGAGCCTGAACAGTGTGCGGCAGATGCGGAAGGCCTGTGCCACCACTCACCGACCAGTAGGAATACCGCGCCAAATCACCCGATAAAATGAGTTGCGCCCCATAGCCCACTTCAAACAGTTGCACTACCAGCTCGAGCCGCTTATCATCAGGCAGATACTTCTCTTTGGAGAATTGATCGAGTCCCAGATACACTCCCGAACTGGCCAGCTCACACAAAAATGCAACATCTGGCTGAAAGTCCAGATGCCCTATCAGAAGTTTTTCGGGTCTGACACCGTGGTCTATCAGATAGGCTGCCTGCTCTATTGCCCAGCTTGCCTTTTCGGTATGGGTGCTCACTGGTGCGCCCGTCTTAAGGTGCGCAGCAGCTGCGGCGCGCAGCACCTTCTCCTCGTGTACGGTTGGACCATTCAGACTGCTCGAGCCCTTGATGACCCCGGCTCGAACGTCGGTCTGCTCACTACCCAAGGCAACAAAGTCTGGCGGTTCTTTGATACCCTCCGTCACCTCAGTGATCATCCAGCTGGTGAGCTGCACTTCGCTCAGACTACTGCTGTAACGATCAGCGAACTTGGCTTTGTTAAAGCCCGTCGCTGCGATAATATGAACACCCGTTGACTGTGACAGCTGTTTCAGCACCCGTACATCACGTCCGTAATCGACAGTGGTCATCTCGACAACCGCAGCACCCCCAGCCTGCTTGAAAGCAGTCAGTTCAGCAGCAGCGGCGTCGTAATCGGTCAGGCACAGGTCATCCTCGGCATATTCTGCCGGAGGCTGCCCGTAGAGGTGTTCATGCCCCAGGGTCAACCCGAGTGCCTCGGGCATCACGTCACCCAGAACGGTACGCACCCTCACAATACTGCGCCCAGTTCCAGCAGGCGCGTGCGGAGTTCTGAGACCTCTACACTACGCACTTCACCTGCTTTTTTTAGCACCACTGCCAGCGCCGCCGCCAGACCCGCCGCTTGTCCCATTGCCAGGCACTGCCCAATACTGCGAATGCTGGCATGCGCCTCGTGCGAAGCTGACAGACAGCGCCCTGCCACGATCAAGCCCTCGACCTGCTGCGGGAGCAGCGCCCGCAGCGGAATTTCTACCGTTTCTCCGTCAGGCAGGTATTCCCATCTGGTATCGCCCCCCGCGTGGTGCTCTTCGATGGGCGCGCCGCACTTAGCGATGGCGTCAGGAAATTTGCGGGCTGAGAGCACATCTTCTTTGCTAATCCAGTACTCGCCCTTGATGCGCCGCGTCTCACGCACGCCAATGTTGACGGACAAACCTCCCAGCGCCGCCTGTTCGTAGCCCGGCACCTTGTCCCGCAGGAAGCGCATGTACTCGAGTGCTTGCCTGCGCCCTTCTTTCTCTGCCTGCGAGAGCGCTTCAGGATCGGTTGCATTGACCCCTGCAACACGCGTCATATTGGTCACCATCACACCCTGCAGGGGCGTAATATGTGAACTCCCCTCCTTGCGCGGCAGGTTGTAGCCCTCTTGCGCCGCAGCTTCCATCAGCGCCCACAGCTCTTTTTTAGGAAAGGCTTTGGCGCGCGCCACGTCCACATTGATGACCTTAAAGGTGGTGGTGAGCGACTGCGCAATGCCGAGTGCTCCGGCATCTTCAAACGGCGCACCCGCTCTGGCAGCGACATCAGCGTCACCAGAGGCGTCCACGAGAGTTCGTGCCTGAACCGCGCGCAGGCCCTGTTTCGTCGCAATAATCGCGCCTTTAACCCGCTCCCCCTCCTTAAGGACGTCGACAAAATAACTGTGAAAGAGCACGCTGACACCCGCCTCGCTGGTCAGCTCATCCCAGACAACTTTAAGTGTCTCCGGGTCATAGGTGAGTCCGGCCCCCGCCCCATAGGTATTGGGGCGCTTGAGCAGCACCTTACGCCGCTTAAGACCCGCTACCACCTCATCGGGGATGCCGCCCACCACCTTTTTCTCCTGTGTACCGGGGGTATAAAAACCATAAAAGGTATCGAGCACCGCTGCCCCAGTACCGCCCAGAAAACCGTAGCGCTCAACGAGCAACACTGACGCACCTGCGCGCGCCGCCGCTACTGCAGCTGCTGAACCTGCAGAACCGCCCCCAATGACCAGAACATCGCATTCCGCCATGACAGGCACGGTATAACTAACGGTGATCGTGCTCATCCTGCCACACTCCAGCCACCTGCAATCTCGAGCGTTACCCCAGTGACAAAGGGGCTGGTTGCCAGGTACAGAATACCGTCAGCTACGTCTTCAGGTGTACCTGGCCGACCTGTAATGGGTTGGCGCTGCTCCAGGTAGCCAAGAATCACCTCATCGGCTTGTACCCGCTGGCTCATGGGAGTAGCAATCAGTCCCGGTGCTACTGCATTTACCCGAATGCCATAGGGTGCATAATAGGCCGCCATCGACTTGGTGAGCGCAATCCGCGCCCCGTTACAAGCGGCGTAAGCATGTGTGGCAAAGTGATGGGAGTTTGGCGCGTAGGCAAGCACACTCGCCATGTTGATAATCGCACCGCTGCGCTGCGCCATCATCGGCGCCAGTGCCTCGCGGCACAGGCTAAACGTGGTTTTGGCATTGGTATCCATCACGATGTCCCAGCCCTCATCGGTGGCTTCGTGCACGGGACCATCGCCATATCTGCGACCCGAAATACCAGCGATGTTAATGAGTATGTCCAGTCTGCCAAAGTGTGTCAGCGTTTGCTCAACCACAACCCTGGCTGCAGCGGCTACAACCAGATCCTGAGCTAACCCAAACATTTCAGGAAGCTCCTGCTTCAGGTGCTCGAGGTGCTCAGGACTGCGCCCAACCACCACCAGTCTGGCCCCATGCTGCGCAAACAGTCTAGCCGTGGCTGCGCCAATACCCGTTGATCCCGTAATAATGACAACCTTCCCTGCTAAGGCTTCTGCCACTTTTAACCTCCGTAGACAATCTTTACCCGGTCACGATGATCGTCATAGGCTTCATCAAAGCGTTTGGCGCTCGCTTCTGCCCCCATCTTCCAGGCCCCAGCTAGTACCAGAGGTGGCTGCCCGCGCCTGGCAAGCTCTTCAGCGATCAGACATTTCATAGCGTTGACCACCACAGTATTGCCAATGGTTGATCCAGGACCCACCGGCACATCGACACCTGGAACATCAACCATGGCGTCACCAGGAACCGCGCAGTTATCAATCACGATATCCGAGAGATCAATCAAGCGTTTTCCGCTGCTGTGACCGCTCTTAAGCATCCGGGCATACTCGAGCGCCACCACCGAAATAATCTTAAGCCCGCGCTCTTTGGCACCCAGCGCCACATCTACCACCACCCCATTATTGCCCGAGGTTGAAAAGATCATCATGGTGTCATAGTCACGAAAGACAAAGTTACGCAAAATCACTTGTCCCAAACCTTCCTGACGCTCGATCCACATCGCCTGCCGCTGCCCATTAGCGCCCACGACCTGGGTGTGATTGGTCATGGAGAGTTCAACGATCGGGTGAAAGCCCGGAAAGCTGCCATAGCGCGGCCAGATCTCTTCGACTGCCATGCGTGAGTGACCATTGCCAAACAGATGCACCAGTCCACGCCTGGCAATACTCTCCGCGCAGACCTGTGCGGCCTCATTGATAGCAGGCAACTGGGTCTCGCGTACCCGAGTAATAATCTGTGCAGATTGTTCAAGATAGTCTAATGCAACATCCGATACTTGATTCATAAACTCAACTCCCAGGACTAGACATACGGTGGTCCGTACCAGTATAGTAAGCCTACCACATTTTGGATGGTCTTTTAGCTGATGACCCAATAACCTCTACTCCTCTACCCTCTCGTTTTCAATTCCTGCTCCACCAGCTCGAAAGGATAAAACATGCCCTCATCACCCTGGCGCATCGCCGGAATCAACTTTGACCATATGCACATGGGAGACCTGCTGCGGCTGGTCGCTGAGCATCCCAACGCCGAGATTGTTGGCATCGCTGATGAAACGCCCTCGCGCATGGAGCGGGTGCGGCAAGCTCTGAGCATCCCAGCCGACCATGCCTACGGTGACTACCGCGCCTGTCTGGAAGAGACCAAGCCAGATTTGGTCATCCTCTGTCCGGCGACTGGTAAGCACGCCGACTGGACCGAAAAGGTTGCCCCCTACGGCACGCACATCCTGATGGAGAAACCCTTTGCTGCCTCAGTAGCCGAGGCTGACCGCATGATGGCTGCGGTCGCTAAAACCGGCAAGCAGCTGGCAATTAACTGGCCGCTGCGCTGGTATCCACCCCATATCACCACCAAGCGCCTGATCGATGAGGGGAGCATCGGTGAGGTCATAGAAGTGCACTACTATGACGGCAACCGCGGTCCGCTCTATCACCTGGAAGATAAACTAGAGCGTGAACCTACCCTGGCAGACAAACAGACCAGTTGGTTTTATAAACGTGCTGAGGGTGGCGGTGCGCTGCTCGACTATCTGGGTTATGGGGTTACGCTAGGCAGTTGGTTTAATGGTGGACAGCAACCCCTGGAGGTCACGGCTGTCAGTCACGGCTCTGAGGGGCTCGAGGTCGATGAGCACAGCATCACCATCGTGCGTTATGCGGTAGGTCTTTCCAAATTTGAAACGCGCTGGGGTACCTTTACTGACCCTTGGACGCATCAGCCCCAGCCCAAGTGTGGCTTTATCGTGCAGGGCAGCGCAGGCACGATTAGCTCCTACGACTACGAAGATACGATCAAAGTTCAGACAGCTGAGCATCCAGAGGGGCAGGTCATTCCGGTCGATGTGATTCAGCCACCTTATCAGAACCCGATTCAGTATGTGCTCCATTGCCTAGAAACGGGTACGCCGATCGACGGTCCACTCTCACCAGAGCTCTGCCGTCTGGGGCAACAGATTGTTGACGCAGCCGTCGCCAGCGCAGCGCAGGGGCGCACCGTGACGGTAGCGTGATGCCGCAGTTTCCAGATATCCCTTACCGCCCCAAAAATCCCGCAGCCTATCGTCCTAATATCGGTCTGATCGGCTGCGGGGGCATCTCCAAACATCACTTAAGTGCCTACTGCAAGGCAGGCTACCGAGTGACGGCGCTCTGTGACGCCCTGCTCGAGCGTGCTACGGAACGCCAACAGCAGTTTTATCCTGAGGCGGTGGTTTTCAGCGATTACCGCGAGCTGCTTGCTCAGGATGACATTGCCGTTGTTGACATCACCACACATCCAGCGCAACGGGTTGAGATTATCGAGGCGGCACTGAAAGCAGGCAAACATGTACTGAGTCAGAAACCTTTTGTGCTTGATCTGGCTGTGGGGGAACGCCTCGTCAAGCTGGCTGAAGACCAGGGAGTCTACCTGGCAGTCAACCAGAATGGGCGTTGGGCGCCGCATTTTAGCTATCTGCGTGGCCTGGTTGCCTCGGGTGGGCTCGGCACACTCTCGAGCCTCGAGTTCTCCTTGCAGTTTGACCACAACTGGACCGCCGATATCGACGCCTTTAACAGCCTGCACCACCTGATTCTGTATGACTACGCCATTCACTGGTTCGACCTGATCTGTACGCTCCTGCCCAGACGGCAGGCTGAGCAGGTATATGCCACTGTGAAACGCTCGAGCACCCAACGCGCCTCACCACCCTTGGTGTCGCAAGCCGCCCTAAGCTTTGCAGATTGTCTCGTTACCCTGTCGATTAACGGCGACACGATTCAAGGCAGCTGGGACCGCAGCAAACTTGTGGGCAGTAAGGCAACAGTCATCAGCGAAGGGCGTAACCTCAATCAGCAGCAGGTCACCGTGATGACCTCAGAGGGCAGCTATAGCCCGCAGCTGACTGGCGCGTGGTTTGATGACGGTTTTCATGGCACCATGGCTGAACTGCTCTGTGCGATTGAAGAGCGCCGCGAACCGCTTCATAGCGCCCGTGATAACCTGCGCAGTTTGGAGTTGTGTTTTGCGGTGCTTGCCAGCGCCGACAGTGCTCAGCTGGTCAAACCAGGTCAGGTCAGGACACTCAGCGGAGGGTAAACTCAGCGTTGCTGCCTTTAAGCTGCACCCGGAACTTGCATTTATCGGCTCGAGCGTAGCGCTCTACAAACTCGATGGCAAGCTGCCGATCATCTTTAACGATGCGCTCAGTGTACAAAAGAGGATCTTTTTTCTTGATCTTGAGTTGCTTTGCCAGCCAGCTATCCGCCCTTACGACTTCGATACTCTCTTCACCCTCAAAAAGCCTGAGGCGGTAGGTTTCAGTCAGTAGCTTATATAGCGAGCCTGTCAAATCGTGCTCGAGAATCCTGGGGGTCAGTGCATAGTTCAGGTGACTGCGTTCAACCATCAGGGCTTCCTTTGCAGCCAGTCGCAAGCGGGTAATTACCGCCACCACCTCTCCGGGGCGCAAAGCCAGCGCTGTAGCCACCTGCTCACTGGGTTCTGCCAGTTCAGCCTTGAGCAGTTTCGATGACGCCCGGATACCTGCCTGACGCATGTTTTCACTAAAGCCGCTCAACCTGCTGAGCGGCTGCTCTACCTTGACCTGCGTGACAAACGTTCCCTTACCGTGCTGCTTGGTCACCCAACCGTCGCGCTCGAGTGCGTCAATCGCCTGGCGAATAGTGGCGCGCGATACCAGAAGTGACTCACTGAGCTGACGCTCGGAGGGCAGGGGCGTATCCTGCCCAAAGTCTCCACTGCGGATACGCTCCTGCAACCAGAGTTTGAGTTGCTGATACAAGGGCACACCACTATCACTGCTGAGTTGGGGCGGCGAAGTGAACATAAGCTATTCTATCCGAATCAAGACAGCTATCTGCCGCACCGACTTTATCTCCTGACCCGCTGCCTGGCGGCCCGCCACACAATCAGTCCGCTGATGATGCCTAGTGGTAAAGCAATGAACCACAGCTCCAGCACAAAGCTGTAAATCAAATTGATGGGCGTAGTAATCAGCGCTCCACGCAACAGACTGGCGCTGCCCCAACCTGCTGTAATGGTCAGTTCAACCAGCCCTCCAAGGATCCCTGCCAGCGGCGCAAATAGAATAAGGTACAAAAGCAGCAGAGGAACGACGCCTAAAGCCTTGCTCCGGCGGAACAGCGGCTTAAACAAAAAAGCCAGCAGCAGACTGCTCAGCATGTAAACGGCAGCGTCAAGCACAAGCAGCGAGGTGAGCGCGGTGAAAAGGCCCAAAAATGAACTGCTGACTTCGATGGCGATGAAGCCAGTCAGCCCCAACAGCAGTGCTAGAACGGCGTAGGGCAGCCTCATGACGCTGCTCCAGTGAGCTGCCGCAGGTGGCGAACACTCCTGCGCACCCCTTTTTCACTCGTCACTTCCAGACAGATTGTGCCAGTAAAGACCTTTAAGTCCTCGCCGTAAAGCCCATAATCAATACTGCCATCGGGCGTAGCATGGTGTTCGTCCTGCTCAGCATGGTTGTTATGAAGGTGCAGGTGAATCACATTATCGGATAAGGTCGTCAGGTAGGTCCCAATCAGCGCTTGGCCCGTTGTCCCAGCTTCGATATGTGCATGTCCAAAATCAACGCAGTTCTTAAGGCCATAGCGCCGCGTCAGGCTGTCAAGCTGCGCAGGGCCGCGCAGGTAATCGTCTTCGCCAAGCACCAGATTTTCCAGAGCGATGGGAACGGGCGGGTTCTGAAGCGCCTCCAGAGACGCGTTTAGGGCGTTGGCGACCAGATCATCTGCCATGGGATGACGCAAATAGTGCCTGCCACTATGAAGTACCGCGCAGTGGGCGGCGACACTGTGAGCATAGTCAAGCCCGCGCAGCGTCCTCTCGACAGCCGATTGCCGTGCAGCGGGAACCAGCGACGCCAGGTTCAAATCAACATAACTCAAATGCACGGTGGTCGAAATACCGGTAGCTTGTTGCAGTGCGTTGACCTTGCTGAGGTCTTGCAACATGGGTGCAATTTCATGTAAATCGAAAGACAGTTCGATAAAGTCAAGCTCGAGCTCTGCTGCTAAGCGAAACGATGCATCGAGGTCAAGCATCAGGGCAGTAGCTGGTGAAAACCCCAGGCGCATCAGCGACCCTCCAGGGCGCGCCGCTGCGCCTCAGCCAAGGCGTCTTCAGCTGACTGGTTACCCCGAATGGCACGCTCTAGGGCTTCCTCTAACAGGTTGCGCCAGTTACTGAAGTCCGCCACACGTGGTCTGGGAACGGCGATATCCAGCTGTGAAAGTGCTGCTGCGCGGTTGGGGTCGGCGCTGTAAAAGTCCTCTAAGAGCGGCAGTGCCGCGCGTCGCACGGGTATATAAAACGAAGCCTCAATCCACAGCGCCAAGTTCTCTGGCTCCATCAGATGCTGCCAGAAAGCAAAAGCGCCTTCGCGCTGGGCGTCACTGGCATTGCGCATCACCACAAGCTGAGCACCACCCAAAGGCACCTGCCCACCTTCACGCAGCGGCACAGGCGCGGCAGCAATATCAAAGGCGATGGAAAAACGCCGCACTTCAGGCCAGTTGGCAATACTGGCAAAGGCCATATTGGCTCGAGTACGGATAAAGCTCAGGATCGCTGCGGTGCTCTCATTACTGCCATAAAAGGCCAGGTGGCGGTTTTGAGCCATAGCCTGCAGAAGTTTCAGGGCTTCAATAGCCTCGGCGCTTTCAAAGTTAGGACTGCCATCTGCTGTCACCAGCTCACCACCCAGGCTCAGCACCATCATTTCAAACAGCCAGGAGTCTCCGACAAAGACGACGCCCTGAGCGCGGCGCGAAGTCAGTTCTGCCGCAGTTTCAGCAAAGGCTTCCCAGGTTGTGGGTGGCCCCAGCCCGGCCTGCCCTAGGGCGCTGGCATTGTAGTACATCACCGGAGTCGAACTGTTCCAGGGCAAGCCGTAACGCCCACCCGCCATCTCTCCGTAACCCCACAAGCCAGCATAGAAATCATCGATGAAGTCGCCTGGTAAAGTACCAACCAGTTCACTTAGGTCCTGTACTGCCCCATCAGCCACCAGGCGTGGAAAAAAAGCGATTTCCGCCTGAAAGAGCGCCGGCTCATCCGCAGTGCCAAAAGCGGCAATGAGCCGCGTCTGCGCCTCACGATACGAGCCGACATAGCGCGCTTCCACACGGTACTCATCCTGTGCACTGTTGAAGCTGTCGACCAGTGTTGCAATCGCCTCTTCAACAGCCTCCATCGAGTGCCAGAAGGTGATGGTTGTCTGGGCGTATGCCAGGTTCAGAACAACTGCCAGTAATAACAAGTACCTCATATAACCTCCGTCTACTGCGTTCAACGAAACCCTGCTTCAAAAACCTGAATGATGCGCTTTTCAAAGATAACATAGAGCACGATAATCGGCAGGCTGGCAACGAGCGCTGCCGCACCCAGTAGCCCCCACTCAAAGGGACGCGTGCGGAGGATTTCAGTCAAAAATGCCTGCACTGTCCAGAGGGCTTCGGTCGTCATGATGCGAGGATACAGCACCAGGTTCCAGTGTGAGGCAAAAGCGAGTACTGCCGTTGCCAAAAGCTCCGGGCGCAGCATGGGAGCAATGATACGCTGCACGATGAGTAATTCACTGGCACCATCCAGGCGTGCCGCTTCGATAACCTCCCAGGGGATACGCCGCAGCGCCTGTAAGAGCAAAAAGATAACCAGTGGGCTGGCCAGAAAAGGTACGACAAGCGCCGCCAGCGTATCTAAAAGTGCCATCGACTGCAATTGACGGTACAGAGGAATCAGCAGCAACTCGGTCGGCAAAGCCAACAGCACCATCACCAATCCCAGCAGCTGGAAACCGTTGCGAATGGCGTAAGCAGCACCCAGACCAAAGACCAGTTGCCCCAATACCACCAGACCAGTCGCGCTCAGGGACACCCCGAGCGCCCGCCACAGGCCCGTGCCCTGCAAAGCGACAAAATTGTCCAGGCTAAAGCCAAGGGTTGCCAGGTTTGCCTGAAGCAGCGCCTCGGCTGGAATAAAGGCAGCGTATACCAGCCACAGAATTGGTAATGCCACAAAGACACAAAAGACAGCGGTGATGAGGCGCATAATAATCATAGGCTGCTCTCGCTGAGTCCACGCCGCGCCAGCAGGCGCGCCTGTAGAAAGGCAAACAGCAAAGTGACCAGCATGACAAAAATCGTCACCGCCGCACCATAACCCAGTTCAAAACGCTCAAAGGCCACCTCATAAAGGTAATAGCCCAAAACGCGCGTCGAGCCAAAAGGTCCACCACGTGTGAGCAAAAACACTGCCGTATAAGACTGCAAGGCAAAGACGGTTCCCACCACAGACAAAAACAGCAGCGTGGGTCGTAGAAGTGGCAAAACAATAAGTCTTCGAATCTGACTTTCACTGGCGCCATCTATTCTGGCAGCTTCCTTGACCTCTTTGGGAATCCCGCGCAGCGAAGCAGAAGTCACCAGCACCCCATAGCCAGTTTGTTGCCACAGGGTAAAGAGCACCACATAAATGAGTGCAGCCCAGGGCGCGGTGGTCCAGGGAAGCGCCAAACCACTTAACTCGAGCAACAGACCAAAGTCCGGGTTATAGAGCAGGTACCAGGCAATCGCCGACCCACTCACAGTAATCAACCCTGGCAAAAAGAGCAGCGCCTTGATGAAGCGCTCGAGCCACAAACCCTCTATTGCCATGGCAATCACGACTGACAGCAGCAAAAAAGAAGGCAGCGACAGAAGCGCAAAGAGCAAGGTTGTGCCCAGTGACTGCCACAGCGCACTATCCGATACCAAACGCACAAAATTGGCAGCCCCTATGGCGGTCGGTTCAGTTACCCCACTCCAGCGCCAGGTGGCGTAACGCAAGACTGCCAGCAGAGGAAACACACTAAACAACCCAAAAACGAGCAGCGCCGGAAGCGCCAGAAGTCCCGTTTGCAGCGGTAGCTTCACGGGATAACTCGTTTCTGCATAGTTAGCACCTCAGAGACTGACAATGGATTTTATGATAGCATCGTCAGCAAATTGTATTGCCAACTAGACCTAGCACGGGCAGCAGATGTGACCACTTACAAAAATAACACGCCATACCCCACCCCCAACAGGCCCAGAGCAGCCAGGCTATAAACGGGCAGCTTTGGCATTTCACCGTCATTTTCCATAGCGCGTCCGAACAAAAAGAAAACAAAGGGATGTACCAGAAACGGCATGGCAAAGACAAAAGCAATCAGACCAGCGGCCCTCTCCCCAAACATGCCGCCCTGCAAAGCAGCAAACAGACCAAAGTGCGAGAGTGCTGAACTCTTAGCCATCACAGCATTATCGAGTGGCAGGGTGGATAACAGCAGCATACCGGCAAAAATGGCCGTCAACTGCCAGCCCAGGGAAAAGAGCATCAGACCAGTAACTTCCTGGCGCTGTGCTCCATTCGCCTGGCGCAGGGTATTGATAGCAACTACCGTAAGGACGATACCAGTCAGAGCCACCACCATAACCGGCAACAACAGCAGATTGGAACGCTCAAAACTAAGAGCCAGGATGGAGAAGACGAATACATGACCAAAGAAAGGAATGTTGATCATCACCGGAGCACGGCGCTGAGCCTCATTTCCCAAGTCACCAGCGGTACAGGCTCCTGTCAGACCAGCATGTGACAAAGCACCTGCCATACCTGGGCCAAGATTGCGCACTGCCGTGGTCTTGGCAAGTAACATAAGCAGACTCATGCCGCCAAACATCCATAGTATCTGCCCAAAAAAGCCATATACCAGTACCGGAGCGATACCTTCAAGACCCAGTGTCCCCTGGATGAGCGAGCCACCAACTGTAAAATTGGCTGCCAGAATAATCGGAATACCAGCAAACAACAGGCAGCGCAAGGTCGGGCCACTCTTGAGACGGTATAGCACGATGCCGAGGCCCGCAGAAAGAATCATGACAAAAAATATTTGGGGCAGGGCAATCACTGGAGTAATCCATACAGAAATTTGATAGGCAGCCATCAAAATAATTAATAGCGCGACGATTTCAAGCAGTCCCCGCCGGATATATGCCTGTTTGTTATCAATAACTGCCTTGTTATCGATCAAAATCATGGAGAAAACCAGTCCAAGATAGGCAATCAGCGGATAGTAAGCTCCAATGGCATCAGCAGGCGTGATACCTAACAGATACTTGTAAAGAGCCTCCACACCCAGTAGTAGAAAAAAAGCGCGCACGATAAAAAAAAGGTGGGTACGTGCCGTTCCGAGTACGACTTCTTCCATGCAGTAGGTGACTGAGGCATCTGGCGCTACGGTTTCTTTCGAGAACACGCGCCGAATTTCCTGACCACCAATGAAGAAGGTTGCGGCCAAAGCAATGATGGTGGTACGACTAAGGATATTCATCAGCGGAAAATCGGGGAGCCCCGGTGCGGTAACGCCTGAGGTGGTCAGCACAAAGCCCATTGCCAGGCC
The DNA here is from genome assembly GCA_964655595.1 of uncultured bacterium. GTDB lineage: Bacteria > Deinococcota > Deinococci > Deinococcales > Trueperaceae > CAZZPQ01. The sequence continues at coordinate 1,331 of CAZZPQ010000006.1, read as the reverse complement.
AAAGACGACAATTATCAGGATAGGTGAGTAGCGTGTGCCAGCTACCACAGTACGAGCGATCAGCACCATGGGCACCAGCATAAAGAGTGACCACCAGAACTGGTTGAGGAATTGCAGGTGGTCAATAGACACTGCGGGAACAATATAACTGGGTTCTCCGTTCATAATTAAGATGCTATACCGCTCGAGTGGATTAGTGGCTTGAACAGATGACTTTAAATACCGAGTCCGCTACATTGGTTAAAGATTTGAAAGGCAGTTCCCTGCTTCCCACTCGCTCTAAAGTTAATAGCAACGACTTCAGCGCTCGAGCAGCAAGAAACGCTCGCGTCCTAGCAGGTCGCTGTCGCAGTGCCGCACTGACCAGTCAGCAGCCATCGCCCAGGCGCTCTGCAGATTGCGTGGGTCAAGTTCAAAGGCAGCCCAACTACCCACTTTTAAGGCGCTACGGGCCTGTGACAGCAAACGCCGAAAGACCGCCAGACCATCTTCACCAGCAAATAGTGCCTGAGCAGGTTCACGCTTCACTTCAGCGCCAAGCTTCTCAAAGTCACTCTCCGGCAGGTAGGGCAGGTTGGCTACCAGCACATCTGAGCTGTGAGTAAAGGAAAGAACCCGAGCCTCGCTGAGTAGGTCAGCCTGAACGAAACTGACCTCGAGCCCTAACTGCGCGGCATTATGCCTGGCAAGCTCCAGCGCCTCAGCAGACAGATCCGAAGCCATGACAATAGTGTCTCTGCGCTCGTGCTGAATGGCCAGGGCAATCGCCCCACTCCCCGTGCCGACATCCAGCACTCGAGCTGCCTGAAGACCCCTGATGCGCTCCAGAACCAGCGAGACAAGCACCTCGGTTTCAGGGCGTGGAATAAGAACCTGAGGTGACACCTTAAGCGGCAAGCCATAAAACCAGGCCAGCTCGGTAATATGCTGCACCGGCTCGCCACCCAGACGCCGCCTGAGCCAGCTTTGCAGGCATGTTTGCTGTTCGACAGTCAATACTGCCTTATGCAGGCTTAGCTTGCTTTGCGCTAATAGACACTCGAGCAAGTGCCGCGCCTCTGCCTGCGCCTGATCAATGCCGGCCGCCGCAAGACTGGCCTCTGTTTGTTGCAGTGCCTGATGAACGCTGGTCATGATTAAAAGTCAGAAAGAGTATCCAGCGGATACTCTTTAGTGTAATGATTGGTGCCGAGGATGGGATTTGAACCCACACACCCGTACGGGCGCTACCCCCTCAAGGTAGTGCGTCTACCAATTCCGCCACCTCGGCATTCAGTAGCATGTTGGATGATACTTGCTGGCTAACGGGCTGTCAAGCGCTTGGAACACGG